>JAKAXN010000519.1 GCA_021816565.1 Actinomycetes bacterium | reverse complement strand
GACCTCCCCGGCCTCGGATACGACCATGGTGGCTCCCGGCAGGCGGGGACCGGAACCCTCCAGGGCGACGACCCGGGCCACCGCCACCCGCTTGCCCTGGGACCGCCAGCGTTCGATGTCGGCCAGTACCTCTCTCAACTGCCCACCTCCACGGCCTGACGGCCGGTAACGGGCCGGCCGCCGGCGACCTTGTGCGCCAGCTCCTCCAGCGATGACACGGAATGACCCTCCACGAACAAATCAACATACGGCAGGGCGGCCGCCATTCCACGGGCGAGGGGGGCGTAGCCGGGCGAGGCCTTCAGCGGGTTGACCCAGATCACCCGCCGGGCCACCCGGGCCAGTCGGGCCATCTCGGTGGCCATCAGAGCCGGGTCGCCGCGGTCCCACCCGTCGGAGCAGATCACCACGATGGCACCACGGGCCATGCCCCGCACCCCCCACACGTCGTTGAACTGCTGGATGCTCTCCCCCAGCCTGGTGCCGCCGGACCAGTCGCTGACCGCCCCGGCCACGGAGCGCAGGGCGGCCTCGGGGTCGCGCCGCCCCATCTCCCGGGTGATGCGGGTGAGGCGGGTGCCGATGGTGAACACCTCGACCCGGCCGGCTCGCCGTGATGCCACCGCCGCATGGGCGAAGCGGGCCAGCCCCCTCGAGTAGGGCTCCATGCTGCCCGACACGTCGAGCAGGAACACCATGCGGCGGGGCCGCTCGACAGCCACTCGCCACGCCCGGTGTACGGGCAGTCCCCCGTGGCGGACGTTGCGCCGGAAGGTCTTGCGCAGATCCGGGTGATCGCCCGACCGGCGCCGGCTCGGCCGGGTCCGCCGGGAGGGTCTCAGCTCGGTGGTGATCCGCAGCGCCGAGATCAGGCGGGCCGCCTCGGCCCACTCGTCGGAGGTCAGGGCCCCCATGTCCCGGGAGGCCAGGATCTCCACCGCGGACCAGCGCAGGGCCCGCACGTCGCCGGCGGGGGCTTCCCCCGGGGGGCCGTCTCCTCCCTCGTCGGTGTCGTCGTCGACGGCCAGCGCCACGGGCTGCGACCACGCCGGGGCGATGGACATGGCGGTGATGTCGACCCAGAAGGAGGTGAACACCCGGTCGTAGACCGCGATGTCCTCGGGCCGGCGGATCAGCGCGGCCCGCCCGGCCCAGTACACCTGCTCCGGGTCGTCGAGCCCCACCAGGGCCAGGGCCGAGGAGTAGAGGATGGCCGAACCGGTCGGCACCGCCACCCCCGCGCCGCGCAGGGCCCGGGCGAAGCCGGCGACGATGCGGTCGAGGCCGTTGACCGGGGCGGACGGGTCGGTCGTCATACCCCCCGCAGGATGGCGGCGCGCACCATCTCGCCGATGCCGGCGGCCCGGACCCGGTTCTGGTCCTCCTGGTACTTGAGCACCGTGCCCAGCGTCAGGTCCACGGTCCGCTCGTCGATCTCCCGGCGGCCCAGCGCCGCCAGCGCCGCCGTCCAGTCGATCGACTCGGCGACCCCCGGCGGCTTGTAGAGGTGCATCTCCCGCAGCTGCTCCACCGCCGCCGCCACCTGGCGGGCCAGCATGGGCGCGGCCTGCGGGGCCCGCAACCCGATGATGGCCACCTCCCGCTCGAAGTCGGGGTGCTCCACCCAGTGGTAGAGGCACCGCCGCTTCAGGGCGTCGTGGACGTCGCGGGTCCGGTTGGAGGTGATGATGACCAGCGGAGGCTCCACCGCCCGGAAGGTCCGCAGCTCGGGGATGGTCACCGCGTATTCGGACAGGAACTCCAGGAGGAACGCCTCGAACTCGTCGTCGGCCCGGTCGACCTCGTCGATCAGCAGCACCGGCGGGGGCCCCTCCCCGTGGTCGATGGCGGTGAGCAGCGGCCGCCGCACGAGGAACCGCTCGCTGTAGACCTCGTCCTCGGATGCGGCCGCACCGAGGCTCTCAGCGGCGCGCAGGTGGAGCAGCTGGCGGGCGTAGTCCCACTCGTAGACCGCCTGGGACACGTCGATGCCCTCGTAGCACTGGAGCCGCAGCAGGTCGCCGCCGGTCCACGAGGACAGCACCTTGGCCACCTCGGTCTTGCCCACCCCGGCCTCCCCTTCGAGCAACAGGGGGCGGTGCAGCGCTATGGACAG
Organism: Actinomycetes bacterium; assembly: GCA_021816565.1. The sequence continues at coordinate 1,278 of JAKAXN010000519.1, read as the reverse complement.
GAAGATGGATGTGGCCAGGCCCTCGTCGGCCAGGTATCCCTGGCCGGCGAGGGCTTCGGCGACGGACTGGACCGTGAGGTCCGCCCTGGGGGTGGCGGTCACCCTTTCAGGGTACGGATGATCACGGCTCTGTAGGACCGGTCAGGCAGCCCGGGCCTCCTCGAGGGCCCGACGGACCAGCACCTGGGCCAGGTGCCGGCGGTACTCGGCGGAGGCGTTGAGGTCCTCGGGCGGCTCCAGGCCGTCAGCAGCGTGCTCGGCCGCCTCCGACTCGCTGGCCCCGGCGGCCAGGGCCTGCTCGGCCCCCTCGGCCCGCACCGGCACCGGGCCCATGTTGACCAGTCCGATACCGGTGCGCTCCCCTCTCAGGGCGGCCACGCCGACGATGGCCCAGTCCTGGGCCCGCCGGTTGAACTTCTGGAACGACCAGCCGGCCCCGGTGGCCTTGGGGACGCTGATCTCGGTGAGGATCTCGTCGGGGCGCAGCGCCGTCTCCAAGAAGCCCTCGAAGAAGTCCGAGGCGTCGATGGTCCGCTCCCCGGAAGGGCCGACCGCCTTGAACGTGGCCCCCATGGCCAGGCAGGCCGCGGGAAGGTCGGAGGCCGGGTCGCCGTGGGCGATGGACCCCCCGAAGGTCCCCCGGTGCCGGACCTGGGGATCGCCGACCTGGCCGGCCACGTGCGACAGGAGCGGGGCGTGGCGGTGCAGGACCTCGTTGATCTCCACGTCGCGGTGGCGGGTCAGGGCCCCGATGGCCACCCGGTCGCCGTCCTCGCGGACATAGGAGAGGTCGCGCAGCCGGCCGATGTCGACCAGCATGGCCGGGGCGGCCAGGCGGAGCTTCATGAGCGGCAGGAGGGAGTGGCCGCCGGCGATCAGCTTGGCGTCCTCACCCCCCTCGGACAGCAGTGACAGGGCCTCGTCGAGCGTGGACGCCCGCTTGTAGTCGAATGCCGCAGGGATCACTTTTTCGTTGCCTCCTTGATGGTCTGCCAGATCCGCTGCGGGCTGGCGGGCATTTCGATGTCGGTCACTCCGTACGGCTGGAGGGCGTCGACCACGGCGTTGATCACCGTCGGGGCGGAGCCGATGGTGCCGGCCTCGCCGATGCCCTTGACCCCCATCGGGTTCGACGGGCTGGGGGTGACGGTCGTGTCGGTCTCGAAGCTGGGCACTTCGGCGGCGGAGGGGACCAGGTAGTCCATGAAGCTGGCCGACACCAGGTTTCCCTCGTCGTCGTAGACGGCCTCCTCCCAGAGGGCCTGGGCGGCTCCCTGC
>JAKAXN010000064.1 GCA_021816565.1 Actinomycetes bacterium | reverse complement strand
TGTCCTCCCCCAGGTCGTTGTGCACCAGGGCCGAGGTCAGGTCGTCCCGGGGGTTCTTCCGGCGGTCCTCGGCCAGCTCGTTCATGAGGCCGGCCAGCTCCATCCCGGCGCCGATCAGCGCGGCCATCACGTCCTCCTGGCCGCCGATCATGTCCGGGTCACCGGCGCCCAGGATGACGTTGGTGGCCCGCAGCACCGTCTCGAACTCGCTGCGGGGGATGCCCATCATGTCGCAGATGATCAGCAGGGGGAACGGCTGGGACAGGGCCTCGACCAGGTCGACCTCCCCCTGCTCGCAGAACCCGTCGATCACCTCGGTGCAGATACGCTCTACGGAGTCGAGGACGTTCTGGAGCTGCCGGGGTGTGAAGGACCGGGCCACGATCCCGCGCTGGCGGGCGTGGCGGGGGTCGTCCATGACGATGAACGAACCGAAGAACTCCGCGGCGTCGGTCGGGATGTCCACGATGGCGGTGGAGCCCTGGCCCGAGCAGAAGTCCTGCGGCCGCCGGCTGATCTCGGTCACCTCGGCGTAGCGGGTGACGGCCCGGAAGGTGATGTCCTCGTTGGTGAGCGGGTCGAGGGTGGTCACCGGGACGAACGGCCCCAGTTCCCGGATCTCGGCGAACTGCCGCATCCGGGCGGCGAGCGGCTGGTGCCAGAACTCCGGCTCGGCGATGACTTGGGGATCGATGGGCATCGTCGGTCATCCTGCCAGACCGGGGTAGAACCGCGCCTATGACCGAGGCAGCCCCCGGCCGGCAGGGTCTCGACGAGTACCGGGCCAAGCGCGACTTCGGGCGGACGCCCGAGCCGGAGGGCGCGCCGGACGCCGGCCGGACCGACGCGCCGGCCCGGGTCTTCGTGGTCCAGCACCACCGGGCCCGCCGGGACCACTACGACTTCCGCCTGGAGATCGACGGGGTGCTGGCCAGCTGGGCCATGCCCAAGGGCCCGACCCTGGATCCCTCCGTGCGGGCGCTGGCCGTCCACGTGGAGGACCACCCCATGGAGTACCGGGACTTCGAGGGGGTCATCCCGGCCGGGGAGTACGGCGGTGGCGACGTGATCGTCTGGGACCGGGGCACCTGGCGGCCGCACGGCACGGAGGACCCGGCCGCCGCGGTGCGCGCCGGCGAGCTGCACTTCGATGTGTTCGGCGAGAAGCTGAGCGGCCGCTTCGTGCTGGTCCGGACCCGCAGTGAACGGGGCCGGGAGCAGTGGCTGATGCTCCACAAGCACGACGAGGTTGCGGTGGACGGCTGGAAGCCGGGGGACCACCCCCGGTCGGTCAGGACCGGCCGCACCAACGACGAGGTGGCCGCCGCCCCGAACGCGGTGTGGCACAGCGACCGGCCGGTGGCCGAGGCCGAGGAGACCGTGCCCGCGGCGGTGGCGGCCGGACCGTGGGAGGGTCCGACGGCGGAGGAGATCGCCGCACTGGAGAGCCTGGGCGCCACCGGGCGGTGGGTCGTCCAGGGTCGCGAGCTGAAGCTGACCAACCTGGACAAGGTGCTGTTCCCGGGCCGGCCGGGCGAGGATCCGGTCACCAAGCGGGAGCTGATCCGCTACTACGCCACCGTGGGCCCGGCCATGCTCCCGTATCTGGCCGATAGGCCGGTCAACCTGCACCGCTACCCGAACGGGGTCGACGGTCCCGGGTTCTGGCACAAGCAGGCACCCGGTTACGCCCCCGAGTGGATGACCCGCTGGCGCTACCGGGACGCCTCCCCCGGCGACAGCGAGTCCTACTTCGTCGTCGACAGCGTCCCGGCGCTGGCCTGGCTGGCCAACTATGCGGCGGTGGAGCTCCACGCCTGGACGTCGCGGGTGGCGGCGGTCCACGAGCCGACCTGGGCCCTCATCGACATCGACCCAGGCCCCTCCACCACCGCCGAGGAGGTCCTGGTCCTGGCCCGGCTGTACCGGAGCGGGCTCGAGCACCTGGGCGTCCACGGAGCCCCCAAGCTGACCGGGCAGCGGGGCGTCCACATCTGGATCCCGGTGACCGCCGGCTACACCTTCGCCGAGACCAGTGCCTGGGTGGAGAAGCTGTCCCGGGCGGTCGGGGCCACGGTCCCCGATCTGGTCAGCTGGTCCTGGCAGAAGGAGTCCCGGGGTGGGCGGGCCCGGCTGGACTACACCCAGAACGCCATCAACAAGACCCTGGTCGCCCCCTACAGCGTCCGGCCGGCCCCCGGCGCGCCGGTGTCGGCGCCGATCAGCTGGGAGGAGCTGGACTCACCGGGTCTGCGTAGCGACGCCTGGACGATCCGGACCGCCCCGGACCGGCTGGTGACGGAGGGCGAGCTGTTCGCCCGCCTGGTCGGGCCGCCCCAGCGCCTCCCCCCGCTCTGACCCGGTGTCCGCCCTCCGGGGAGCTTCCGGTCCAACCGGATGGCTGTCAGGTCCGGCGCAACTCCACCACCGGGATGACCCGGCTGGTCTTGGCCGCGTATTCGGCGAAACCCGGGTAGCGGCGGGCCTGCTCGGCGTATATGCGGTCCCGATCCTGGCCCTCGACCGGCTCGGCCGCGGCCCGGTAGGTCTCGGTGCCGGCCTCCACCGACACCTCAGGGTGGGCGACCAGATTGTGGTACCAGTCGGGGTGGGTGTCGGCGCCGGCCTTCGAGGCGAAGACGAACCGCCGGCCCTCCAGATCGAGGTACATCATCGGGTTGACCCGCTCCTGGCCGCTCCTGGCCCCGGTGGTGTGGAGCAGGAGCATGGGCGCCCCCTCGAACTGCCCGCCCACCCGGCCGTCGTTGGCCCGGAACTCCTCGATGATCCTGGCGTTCCAGTCGTTGGTTTCGCTCATGACCCCCGGTCTACCCGATTTCGGAGGGCCGGGCGCGCCCGGGGTCCCGGCCATGGCCGGGACCCCGGTAATGCCGAAATGGCTGCCCCTCTTTTAGAGGACGTGCCTACGGCTTCCAGCGTGGCGGGTGAAGAGGTAACCGACCGCCAGTATCAACAGCAGGAACAGCAGTGGGTGGACGGTGATACCCAGGACAACCGCAACCGCCGTGATTAGTAGGGCCACCAGGATGTCGAACAGCACGTCGCTCTCCTTTTCGCTCGTCGGGATGCAACTTGCGTACAGGAGTTCATTCCCAGTTGGTGAGCCGACCAATCCAGGAAAAAGTCCATGGGGTGATATGTCCATTTACTCCGGCTCATTTGCCGCCCGCGGGGGCTGGCCGGGCTACCAGAAGCCGGGCAGTGGAGCGGATGGCCGGCCCCCGGCGTAGTCCCGCAGCCGGGCCCGGCCGGGCGCCGAGAGCACGTCGATGACGTCGAAGACGGTGCCGGCCCCGGCGGCCCGTAACGCCGTGTACCCCTCCGAGCCGGGAGGCGGGACGTCCGTGGTGAGCACGACCGGCGGGCCGCCGGCGGAGGCCTCGCCGGAGACCGCAGCGGCCCGGCCCAGCACCCGCCACACGGTTTCCATGCGCAGCAGGCCGCCCCGTCGGCTGGAATGGGGGCCGGCCACCTCGAACAGCCACGGCCGCCCGGTGGCGTCCTCGGCCCGGAACGCCACCGTCACGGCGGTGCGGGCCACCCGGTGGTTGCGCCCGGTGATGGTGAAGCCGGCGTCCACGAGGACCTGCTCGGCCAGGCGGGAGGCGGCCGCGCCGTCGTCCCCGCCCGCCCCGTCGTCCCCGGTCGCCTCGCCGCCGACCGGGCCTGAGGCCACGGCGTCGGCCACCCGCCGGCGGGCCAGCTCCACGTAGGCGGGGTCCAGGTCGTATCCCACGTAGCGCCGGCCCAGCCGGGCCGCCGCCACCAGCGCCGATCCGCTGCCCATGAACGGGTCCAGGACCAGGTCGTCGCGGTAGGTGTAGAGGCGGATCAGCTGCTCGGGCAGCTCGACCGGGAAGGGCGCCGGGTGGCCCACCCGGCGGGCGCTCTCGGGTGGGATGGACCACACGTCCAGGGTTAGGCTGAGGAAGTCGTCGGCCATCAGGGTGCTCTCGCACGGCAGCCCGGCGGCCCGGCGCTGCTTGGGGGTGCGGGCCCGGTCGAAGCGGCCCTTGCTGGCGATGACGACCCGCTCGGTCACGTCGCGCAGCACCGGGTTGGCCGCACTGCGGAACGAGCCCCACGCGCATGAGCCGCTGGCCCCCTCGGCCTTCTGCCAGATGACCTCCCCCCGGAGCAGGAGACCCAGCTCGTCCTGGAGGATGCGGATGACGTCGGCGGACAGGCTGCGGTACGGCCGGCGGCCCAGGTTGGCCACGTTCACGGCGATCCGGCCCCCCGGCTCCAGCTTGGCCACGCACTCGGCGAACACATCGTGGAGCAGATCCAGGTACTCGAGGTAGCTGGCCGGCACCCCGTCGCGCTCGAGCTCCTCCTCGTAGGCCTTGCCGGCGAAGTACGGCGGGGAGGTCACCACCAGGGCCACGGAGCCGTCGGCCACCGTGTCCATCCTGCGGCTGTCACCTGCTACGAACGGCTCCACCACCGGCTGCGGCGGAGCCACGCGCTCGTCGGTGGTCAGCGCCGGCGGGTGGAACCGGTCGTAGAACGCGCTGGCGTCGTGGCTCTCCCTTTTGCCCACCCCGAAGTTCGAGGTGGCGGTGCGCCGCCGGCCGGCGGGCCCCGGGCGGGGCGCGGTCTCCATGGTTCGAACCTAGGCGGCCGGCGACCGCGTGTCGGTGACCGGCCGACCGGGTAGCAGAAGCGGAGAGTCCAAGGCCATGGCCGGCACCAGCGACGGGACACCAAGGAGGCTTGCCGATGCCGAAAGACGCCAGGGAAGATCTGCCGGGCACCATCCAGCGGTCATCGCCGAAGGCCCAGCGGACCTACGCCGAGACGCTGGAGAGCGCCCATGAGGAGTACGACAGCGAGGAGCGGGCCCACCGCACCGCCTACGGGGCCCTGAAGCACAGCTTCGAGAAGGTGGGCGACCACTGGGAACCCAAGGACTCCGAGGGGCCGTCCGACGAGCGTTCGAAGTCCCCCCACGGGAGCAGCGGCGAGTCCGCCGGCGGGGTGGACGTCGAGGGCCACACCCGGGAGGAGCTGTACGAGCGGGCCAAAGAGCTCGACGTCGGCGGCCGGTCGAAGATGAACAAGACGGAGCTGGCCCGGGCCATCGCCCGCAAGCAGGACTGAGGCCCCGCCCGCCGTCGGGGCCCCGGACCGGCCGGGTCAGGCTCCGGCCGGGCCGCCCTCCGGGCCCTGCTGGGGCAGCGGGACCAGCCGGAACGAGGCCCGGTCCATCTCCCGGCCGTCGATGCGCACGCTGAAGAAGTACGGCCCGTACTCCGGCAGCGGCAGGCCGAACAGCGGTATGGACATGGGCATCATCGACTCGTCCCCGTCGACCATGGTCGGCAGCCGCATGGCGGTGAACACGATGTGGATCATGCCCCGGTCGGCCGGGTTGGCCTGCTCGGGGATCTGATCGCTCAGCATCAGCCGGCGCTGGGCCCCGTCGGCTTCCGACACCAGCTCGATGGTGAGGACGTGCTCGGCGTCGGTCTCGTTCCAGGGGATCTGCACCAGGATGGCCAGGCACAGGTTGATCGGGTACGGAGCCTGGGTGGAGCTGCTGGCTATCAGCGATATTCCTGCGCCCGTGATGAACAGCTTCCCGCCGCTCACCTCGGCGAAGTCGCACAGCAGAACCTTTGAATCCATTCTCAGAACCTCTCGTTGGGTCGACCGTCACTAGACACTAGGGAATCGGCGCCCGGCCCGAGAACCGGCCCGTCTGAACCCGTATGACGATGTATAGAGGTATGTCTATACGAAGCCGGGCCGGGGCTTCCGGTCCGGGAGCTACCCACACCACCGGCGGTCATCCCCCCGCAGAGGAATCAGCCGCCGGCGGCGCAGCGGACGCAGAGCCGGGCGGCCGGCAGCGCCTGGAGGCGCTCCCAGCCGATGTCCCCACCGCAGCGCTCGCAACGGGTGTAGGACCCCTGCCGGGCCCGCTCGGCGGCTGCCTCCAGCTCGGCGACGCGCCGCTCGGTCCGGGCCATCAGCCCCGACACCCGGGCCCGCTCGAAGCCGATGGTGGAGCCCTCGGCGTCGTGCTCGTCGTCGAGGCTCATAACCGCCGGGTCCGCCAGCTCGGCGAACTCGGCCCGCAGGTCCTGCAGGTCGGAGCGGGCCCGGCGCAGCTCCTCCATCAGCCGGTCGCCGGCCCGGTCACTCACCCGGCCCAAGGTAGCGGGGGCCTTCCGGTCGGGCGACGGCGGTTCTGCCCGGTGCGGCCTCTACAGTCGTCAGCGTGACCTACGACGTCGTCGGGCTCCTCGGCCGGGGCGGCTCAGCCGTGGTCGAGCTGGCCGTCGACGCTCAGGGCCGCAGGGTGGCGACCAAGCGGGTGGTGCTGGCCGGCTCCGCGGCCCAGATCCACGCCGCCCGGGTGCGGCTGCGGCGCGAGGCCCGGATCCTCAGCTCCCTGGCCCATCCCGGGATCGTGCCCGTGCTCGACATAGTCGACGACGGGACCGACGTGGTGCTGGTCATGCCGGCCATGACCGAGAACCTGGAGGACCGGGTCCGGCGTCTCGGGCCCCGGCCCGCCGGGGAGGTGGCGGCCATCGGCCGGGTCCTGCTCGAGGCGCTGGCCGCGGCCCACCGCCACGGGGTGGTGCACCGGGACATCAAGCCGGCCAACGTGCTCTTCGACGGGCGGGGGGCCCCGGCGCTGGCCGACTTCGGAGCGGCGGTCACCGCTGAGATGACCGCCGGGCTCACCGGGTCGGGGGCGGTGTTCGGTACGCCCATGTGGATGGCCCCCGAGCAGGCCCGTGGGGCCCCGGCCGGCCCGCCGGGAGACGTGTTCTCGCTGGCTGCCACGCTGAGCTTCGCCGCCTCCGGGCGGGGTCCCTACCCGCCGGGCCCCCCGCTCGCCGTTCTGGGCCACGCCGCCGCCGGGCGGATCCTGCCCCTGCCCGGGGAGGTCCCGGACAACCTGCGCTCCGCCCTGGCCCGCATGCTCGACCCCGATCCGGCCCGCCGCCCCAGCGCCGCCGCCGTACTCGGCGGCGTCGGCCACACCCTGACGGCCCCGGCCCCGAGCGCCCCGCCGGCGGGCCCCGCACCCCACCCGGGCCCCGCACCCCACCCGGCCCCCGCACCCCACCCGGCCCCCGCACCCCACCCGGGCGGCGCGCCCCGACCCTCCGCCGGCCCGGCCCCTTCCATCGGCCGACGCCTGGCGTCCCTGGCCGCCCGGGCGGCCGGTGATCCCCGCCCGGAACCCCGACGCCGGCGCCGCTGGCCGGTGGTTGCCGCCGCGACCGCCACCGCCGCAGTGGCGGCCGTGGTGGCGGTGGCCCTCACCGGTCCCGCTCCGGCGCCGACCCCGGTGGCGTCGGCGCCGTCGCCCACCGCCTGCACCCCCGAGCCGTACCAGCCGTGCGGCTCGGCCGGCCCGGCTCCCCACACCGACGGCTACGCCTGCCTGCCCGGCTGGTACGACCTCGACGGTTCGGCCGCCGACGGATGCGAGTCGCGCTCGGACTTCACCCCCGGCACGGTGCTCACCGACCGGGCCCCCGTCCGGGCCAACCTGGTGCCTCCCTACACCACCGACTCGTTCAGCACCCGGGTCAGCGGCCACGCCCTGGACCTGTGCTGGGGGACGCTGCACGTCACCCTCACCGCCCCGGCCGGCACCGCCGAGCGGGTGCAGGTGCTGAAGGGGTCCACGGTCGTGGGCTCGGCGCTCAGCGCGGACGGCTCTCCGGCCACCGCGTCGGTGAGCAAGCCGACCTGCTTCGGTTCCGACAGCGAGGACCTGACCGTGACCGTGACCCAGGTGGCCGCCACCGGCGCCTCCGCCAACAGCGACTTCACCCTCACCCGCGACGCCGGATGGTAGGCGTGCCCGCACCCCGCGAGCCGGTGGAGGGCCTCAGCGCCGTCACCCTCCTCACCGCTGACATGGCCCGCTCCGTGGCCTTCTACCGGGCCCTGGGATTCCACCAGATCTTCGGCGGCCCGGAAGCCACCTTCACCAGCCTCCGGGCCGGCGCCGCCTTCCTGAATCTGCAGCTCGAGCCCGGGCGCCCGCCGGTCGGTGCCATCTGGGGCCGGGCGATCTTCTGGGTGGACGACGTGGATGCCATGCACGCCCGGGCCCGGGCGGCCGGCCTCCGGCCCGATGGTGAGCCGGCTGACGCACCCTGGGGCGAGAGGTATTTCCACATCCGCGATCCCGACGGTCACGAGCTGAGCTTCGCCCGCCCCCTCGGCAACTGATCGGCCCGCCGGTCACGCCGGCTGGTCCGAGCCGCCCCCGTTGTGCCGGCGGGCGATCACGTGGACGTCGATCCCGGCCTCACCGGCGGCCTTGAGGATCTTGGCGATCACCGCCCCGGCCCCGGTCATCCGCTCCCAGCGGCTGCGCAGGCTCGACCCGATGACGATCTGGGTGATGTGGTGGTCCCGGGCGAAGTCGGTCAGGGCCCGGGCCGGGTCGTCGTGGTGGATCTCGTACCACTCCGCTCCCAGGTCGGCGCTCAGCTGCTTCAGCGCGTCCAGCGTCTCGCGGTCCCCGCTCCGGGAGTCGCCCGTCAGCACGTGGACCGCGCTCAGATCCCCCTTGGCCCGGGCGGCCATCCGGGCCGCCCGGCGCATCAGGGCATCGGTTCCCTCCGCTGCCGTGACCGCCACCATGATGCGCTCGGCGGTCTCCCACACCCCCTGGGCCGACTCGTTGCGCAGTCGGCGCAGCAGGAGCTCGTCCACCTCGTCTGCGAGGAACCGCAGGGCCAGCTCCCGCAGCGCGGTGAGGTTGTCGGTGCGGAAGAAGTTGGCGAGCGCCTGGGGGACCTTCTCGGCCGGGTAGATGTTCCCGTGGACCATGCGCCGCCGCAGCGCCTCGGGGGAGGCGTCGACCAGCTCTATCTGGTCCGCTTGGCGGACCACCCAGTCGGGCACCCGCTCCCGCACGGACGCCCCGGTCATGGTCTCCACCGCGTCGGCGATGCTCTCGAGATGCTGCACGTTGACCGTGGTGATCACGTCGATGCCGGCGTTGAGGAGGTCGAGGACGTCCTGCCAGCGCTTCTCGTGCTGGCCCGAGCCCGGCACGTTGGTGTGAGCCAGCTCGTCGACCAGGGCCACCCGGGGGTGGCGGGCCAGCACCGCCTCGAGGTCCATCTCCTCGAACTCCGCTCCCCGGTACCCGACCTTACGGCGCGGCACCACCTCGAATCCGGCGGCCAGCTCGAGGGTCCGGGGCCGGCCGTGGGATTCGACGAAGCCGATGACCACGTCGGTGCCCCGGTCCCGCCGGCGGGCCCCTTCGCTCAGCATGGCGAAGGTCTTACCGACGCCGGCCGCCGCTCCGAGGTAGATACGGAAGTGCCCAGCGGGTGCCACTTCCTCGACCACGTCGGCCCGGTCGGTCACGGGGCACCGTCGCGGCCCGACGGGTGCGCCGTCGGGAGGAACTCGTATTCGGGGTTGAACACCACCAACTGCCCCTCGCAGGTGCGCGCCGTGCCCTCCACCCGGCACAGGGTCCCGGCGGCCAGGCCGGCCACGGATGACCGGCCGGTGAAGGCCAGGGTGATCTCCCCGGTCCCGTCCTCCAGCCGGCACAGGTAGGAGCGGACGCCGCCCAGCCGGGCTGCCGCCGCCGCGGTGACGATGCCCGACACGGCGACCCTGGTGCGGGGACCGGCGCAGGCCAGCCGGCGGACCACCGGGAGGCCTCCCCATGTGTCGCCGTGCGGTGTCATCTCTCCAGGTGGGCCAGGGCCTCGTTGAGCCGCAGCACGTCGATGTAGCTGCTGCCGAGGAATCCGAACTGGGCGCTGTGGGTCTGCCCGGCGATGATGGCCCGGAGCTTCGACGGGGCGACGCCGGTGGCGCGCGACACCATCGGTATCTGCACGGTGGCGTCCATGGGGCTGATGTCGGGGTCGTATCCGCTGCCGGAGGTGGTGACCAGATCGGGTGTGGGGTTCACGCCCATCGAGTGCCACCAGGCGACCAGTGCCCGGGTGTTGTCCAGGAGGGTCCGGGAGCGGGGGCCGAGGTTGGTGCCGCCTGAAGAGCCGCTGACCCCGTTGGCCACCAGGGGGTTGTCGCCGCCCGACTGGTTCCTGCTGGCGGCGTAGGGGCCGAAGCCGTCCGGTCTCCCGTGGAACCAGCGGGGGCTGGACCAGTTCTGGCCGATCAGGGTGGAGCCGTTGGCCGTGAGCGACCCGTTGGCCTGGTGGGGGAAGAGGGCCTGGGCCACGCCGGTGCCCGCCAGGGCGTAGACGAAGACCAGGACCATGAAAGCGACGGCCAGGATGACCGCTCGGCGGATGTGGGTGATCATCGCGCGCCTCCTGTCAGTAGGCCCCGAGGGCCACGATGATGAGGTCGATCAGCTTTATGAAGATGAAGGGGGTGATGATCCCGCCCAGGCCGTAGATCAACACGTTGCGCCGCAGGATGGATGCCGCCCCGGCGGCCCGGAATTTCACTCCTCGCAGGGCCAGGGGGATGAGGGCGATGATCACCAGGGCGTTGAAGATGACGGCCGAGAGGATGGCGCTCTGGGGGCTGTGGAGCTTCATGATGTTCAACGCCCCGAGCTGGGGGTACGCCGTGATGAACAGGGCGGGGATGATGGCGAAGTACTTGGCCACGTCGTTGGCGATGGAGAACGTGGTCAGCGAGCCCCGGGTGATCAGCAGTTGCTTGCCGATCTCCACCACGTCGATGAGCTTGGTCGGGTTGGAGTCGAGGTCCACCATGTTCCCGGCCTCTTTGGCTGCGGTGGTGCCGGTGTTCATGGCCACTCCGACGTCGGCCTGGGCCAGGGCCGGGGCGTCGTTGGTGCCGTCCCCGGTCATGGCCACGAGCTTGCCGCCCTCCTGCTCGGCCCTGATCAGTTCCATCTTGGCCTCGGGGGTGGCCTCGGCGAGGAAGTCGTCGACCCCCGCTTCCTGGGCGATGGCGGCCGCCGTCAGCGGGTTGTCGCCGGTGATCATCACCGTGCGGATGCCCATCTGGCGCATCTCCTCGAATTTCTCGCGGATGCCCTGCTTGACCACGTCCTTGAGCTCGATGACGCCCAGGATGCGGGGCCCGTCGGCGACCGCCAGCGGCGTCGAGCCGCCCTTGGAGACCTTCTCCACTATCCCGTCGAGGTCGGCGGGGATGGTGCCTCCCTGCTCGCTCACCCAGCGCTTCACCGCCTCGGCTGCTCCCTTGCGGATCCGGCGGTCCTCGATGTCGAGTCCCGACATGCGGGTCTGCGCGGTGAACGGGACGAACTCGTGGGGTCCCTCCAGCTGGCGTTCCCGCATCTGGAACCGCTCCTTGGCCAGCACCACTATCGAGCGGCCCTCGGGGGTCTCGTCGGCCAGCGAAGCCAGCTGGGCGGCGTCGGCCAGTTCCCGCTCGTCGTGGCCGCTGACCGGTAGGAACGCCGATGCCATCCGGTTGCCGAGGGTGATGGTGCCGGTCTTGTCGAGCAGCAGGGTCTGGACGTCCCCTGCCGCCTCCACCGCCCGGCCGGACATGGCGAGCACGTTGCGTTGGACCAGGCGGTCCATGCCGGCGATACCGATGGCCGACAGGAGGGCCCCGATGGTGGTGGGGATCAGGCACACCAGGAGGGCCACCAGGACGGTGACCGACACGGCGGCCCCGGCGAATCGTCCGAACGGTTCGAGGGCCACCACCACCGGCAGGAACACGATGGTGAGCACCGACAGCAGGATGGTCAGGGCGATCTCGTTGGGGGTCTTGGACCGGGTGGAGCCCTCGACCAGGTTGATCATCCGGTCGATGAAGGTCTGGCCCCGCTCCGCGGTGATGCGCACGACTATCCGGTCGGAGAGGACCCGGGTCCCGCCGGTGACCGCCGACCGGTCGCCGCCGGATTCCCGGATGACCGGGGCCGATTCGCCCGTGATGGCCGACTCGTCCACCGAGGCGATGCCCTCGATGATGTCGCCGTCGGAGGGGATGAGATCGCCGGCCTCGCAGACCACCGTGTCGCCCTTGTTGAGAGCTGAGGCCGCCACCCTCTCCTCGGTCCCGTCGCCCTTCAGCAGGCGGGCCTCGGTCTCGGCCCGCATCCGGCGCAGGGTGTCGGCCTGGGCCTTGCCGCGGCCCTCGGCCATGGCTTCGGCGAAGTTGGCGAAGATCACGGTCAGGAACAGCCAGACGGTGATGGACCAGGTGAAGATACCGGGATGGGCGATGGCCTCGATGAGGACGATGAGCGTGCCGATGAGGACGACGAACATCACCGGGTTGCGGACCTGGACCCTGGGGTCGAGCTTGAGCACCGAGTCCCGAAGCGACTGGCGCAGGATCTCGCGGTCGAAGAGGCTCCGGGACTGGGCTACCCCCCTGCGGCCCCGGGCCGCCTGGACCGCCTCGACCGGCGCGGATGGGGTGATGGCGGTGGGCATCAGAAGAACTTCCCGTGGCTCAGTTGCTCGACGATCGGCCCCAGCGAGACCGCCGGGAAGAACGTCAGGCCTCCGATGATGAGGATGACGGCGATGGTCAGCCCTATGAACATGCCGTTGTCGGTCCTGAACGTGCCGAGCGACGCCGGTACCTGCTGCTTGGCCGCCAGGGTTCCGGCCAGGGCCAGGACCGGGATGATGATGGCGAAACGGCCCACGAGCATGTCGACCGCTCCGGCGATGTTGTAGAAGGCCGTGTTCCCGGTGAGCCCGGCGAAGGCGGACCCGTTGTTGTTCCCCTGGGACGTGAAGGCGTAGAGGATCTCGGAGAAGCCGTGCGGGCCGCCGTTGAGCGGTCCCGCCCGGCCGGCGTGGAGCGACACCGCCACGGCGGTGAGGACCAGGACGGTTATGGGCATCACCAGCGCCGCCAGGCCGGCCAGCTTCACCTCCCGGGCCTGGATCTTCTTGCCCAGGTACTCGGGGGTGCGCCCGATCATCAACCCGCCGATGAACACCGCCACGATGGCGTAGACGAGGATGGTGTACAGGCCCGATCCCACCCCTCCGGGGGTCACCTCCCCGAGCATCATCCCCGTCAGCAGCCCGAACCCGCCCATGGGTGTGAACGAGTCGTAGCTGGCATCGGCCGACCCGGTCGAGGTGCTCGTGGAGGTCACCCCGAACAGGGCGCTGGTGGTGTCGCCGAAGCGGACCTCCTTGCCCTCGGTGTTGCCCACCGAGGTGTTGGTGACGCCGGCCGCGACCACCGCCGGGTTGCCCTGGTGCTCGGCGTAGGTGGTGAAGCCGGTCCACGCGGAGAACAGGATGACCATGGCCCCGAGCAGGGCGGCCCCGTGGCGGACGCTGCCCACCATCTTGCCGAAGGTGTAGGTCAGCGCCACCGGGATGGCGAGGATCAGGTACATGGACAGCCAGTTGGTGAGGCCGGTGGGGTTCTCGAAGGGCGTGGCGGAGTTGCCGTTGAGGAATCCGCCGCCGTTGGTGCCCAGCTGTTTGACGGCCTCCATGAAGCCGATCGGGCCCCTGGGGATGGTCTGGGTCACCCCGTTGAGCACGTCCCTGATCGACGCCGTCCCGGCCAGGGTCTGGACCGCCCCCTCACCGACGAAGATGATGCCGGCGACGAAGGCGATGGGGACCAGGACGTACATCACGGCGCGGGTTATGTCGACCCAGAAATTCCCGATGGTCGGCGAGGACCGGCGGGAGAATCCCCGGACCAGGGCGATGGCCACTGCGATGCCGACGGCGGCGGATACGAACTGCTGGACCGTCAGCACACCGATCTGGGAGAAGTACGACATGGTCGTCTCCCCGCCGTAGTTCTGCCAGTTGGTGTTGGTCACGAACGACGAGATGGTGTTGAACCCGAGTGCCGGTGTAACCGCGCCCTGGTGCTGCGGGTTGAGAGGCAGCGCACCCTGGATGCGCAGCATCAGGTACCCGATCCCGAGGAAGACCGCCGAGAAGACGATCACGGAGGCGGCGTAGCGCTTCCAGCTCTGCTCCTGCCCGGGGTCGGTGCCGAGCAGCCGGTACACCGGCCGTTCCGCCCAGGCGAGGTACCGGCTCCGGCCGTCGAAGACCGCGGCCATGTAGGAGCCCAGGAACCGCCAGGTGAGGCCCAGGGCGGCCACCAGGGTGACGATGGTGAGGAACAGTCCCATTCAGAACCACTCGGGCTTGAACATGGCGATGCCCAGGTAGACGAACATCAGCACCGATACCGCCAGCAGGATCCCCTCGGCGGCGGTCATACCCGGTCCAGGGCCCAGATGAGGCCCAGCATCGCCAGGGCGAAACCCACGATGCCGAGCGCGACGAGGAAGTCAGCCATGCCCTCGAGGCTGGTCCGTCCGCTCTGAACGGCGTCTCAACACCGGGCCGGCGGTCTGAACAGAATCTTCACGGGCCGGTGCGGGACAATGGAGCGTGCGCAGGAGCCTCATCAGCGCCGGGGCGGCGGTCGCCATGGTCACGGCCCTCAGCGTCGCCCTGGTCCCGGTGCGCGCCCACCTCAGCATCGCCACCGTCGGGCTGATCATGGTGGTCCCTGTGGTGGCGGCCGTCGTGGCCGGCGGCTACACCGCCGGGGTGGCCGGGGTGGCCGCCGGGTTCCTGGCGTGGGACTTCGTCTTCATCCCGCCCTACTACACCCTCGACGTGGGGGCCGCCCAGAACTGGGTGGCCCTGGCGGTCTACGGGGCGGTGATGCTGATCGTGGCCCAGGTGGTCAGCCGGTTGCAGGCCGCCCGAAGGGAGGAGCAGGCCCGGGCCCGGGAGGCCCAGAAGCTGTTCGAGCTGTCCCAGTTGCTGGTCGAGGACCGGTCGCTTCCCGACCTGCTCGACAGCATCGTCACCGCGGTGCGGGGCGTGTTCGGGGTGGCGGGAGTGGCCCTGCTGCTCCCGGTCGGCGACCATCTCCAGGTGGCCGCTTCCGCCGGCGACCCCCCCGACGTCCGGGGGCTGGAATCGCACGGGGCGGCGGTGCGGCCCGTGTCGGTGGGCGCGGGCACCGGTGCCGACGGTGGGGTCCGGACGGTGGCGCTGGCCGCCGCCGGCCGCCCGGTCGGGGTGCTGGCGTTGCGGGGCGGCCCGCAGGGCCGCTCCGACTCGGTGCTGCTGCGCACCTTCGCCAACCACGCCGCGCTGGTGGTGGAGCGGGCCCAGCTGCAGGCCCAGGCCCTGCGCACGCGCCTCCTCGAGGAGGTCGACCAGCTCAGGCGGGCCCTTCTGGGGGCGGTGTCGCACGATCTGCGCACCCCGCTCGCCGCCATGAAGGTGGCGTCGTCCACCCTGGTGCGCGACGGCGGCGACCGCGGCGGCTCCGAGGAGGAGAGGCAGGAGCTCTACGAGCTGCTCGACGGCGAGATCGACCGGCTGACCCGCCTGGTCACCGGCCTGCTGGACCTGTCCCGCTACCAGGCCGGGGCCCTCGAGCCGGGCCTGGAGGAGTGCCCGGTGCTGGATCTGGCGGCCGGCGCCATCGCCGGGATGAGGACATCCCTCGGCGACCGGGTGGTCGAGCTGGCCGTCCCCGACGACCTGCCCCCGGTCGTGGCCGACCCGGTGCTCATCGGCCAGGTGGTCGTCAACCTGGTGGACAACGCCCACCGCCACGCCCCGGAGGGCACACCCATCATCGTGCGTGCCGGGTCCGACGGTGACCGGGTGCGGATCTCGGTGCAGGATTCGGGTCCCGGCGTGCCGGCCTCCCAACGGGAGTCCGCCTTCGACGGCTTCGTCCGCTCCGGCCGCAGCGGCCGGGCCGGGATGGGGCTGTGGATCTGCCGGGCCTTCGTCGAGGCCCACGACGGACGGATCTGGATGGAGGAGCCGGACGGGGGCGGAACCCGGGTCAGCTTCACGCTGAGAGCGGCCTCCCAGCCGGCCCGGGTGGTGGCCACCCCGTGACCCGGGTGCTGGTGATCGACGACGATCCGTCCCTGCTGAAGGCTCTGCGCCTGGCCCTGCGGGCGTCGGGCCACGAGGTCGTGACCGCGGCCACCGGCGAGCAGGGACTGGTGCAGAGCGCCGTCTCGGCGCCTGACGTCGTCATCTTGGATCTGGGCCTCCCCGACCTCGACGGGGTGGACGTGGTGCGCCGGGTGCGGGAGTGGAGCCAGGTCCCGATCGTCGTGCTGTCTGCTGCGGAATCCGAGCGGCGGAAGGTCGCCGCTCTCGACTCCGGCGCCGACGACTACGTGACCAAGCCGTTCGGTATGGCCGAGCTGGAGGCCCGGATCCGGGCGGCCATCCGCCACCGGGCCGGCCCCGGCCGGGACCCCGAGCCGGTGGTGGTGGAGCACGGCCCGGTCCGGTTGGACCTGGTCCGCCACGAGGCCCGGGTCGACGGGCGCGTCATCGAGCTGACGGCCCGGGAGTTCGAAGTGCTGGCCTACCTGGCCCGCAACGCCGGGCGGACCTGCACCCACGAGATGATCCTCACGGCGGTGTGGGGACCTGGCTACGGCCGGGAGGCGCAGTACCTGCACGCCTACGTGCACCGGCTGCGCCAGAAGCTCGGA
>JAKAXN010000518.1 GCA_021816565.1 Actinomycetes bacterium | reverse complement strand
GTCGGCCCGGCAGAGCATCTCGTAGACGGCGTCGTCCTGGGGCAGGTCCGCCAGGTCGACCTCGACGTGGTGGAACTCCCGTACGTGGTCGACGGCGGCGTGCAGGACGGTCAGCATGCCCAGGCCCAGCATGTCGAACTTGACCAGTCCGGCGGCGGCGCAGTCGTCCTTGTCCCACTGCAGCACGCTGCGGTCGGTCATGCGGGCCCACTCCACCGGGCACACCTCCGACACCGGCCGGTCGCACAGCACCATGCCCCCGGAGTGGATGCCGAGGTGACGGGGGAAGTCCTGGACCTCCCCGGCCAGGGCCGTGACCGGGCCCGGGATGGCACCCTCCTCCGGCCGCAGCTCCCGGGCCCACGGGTCGATCTGCTTGGACCAGGCGTCGAGCTGGCCGGGGGCGGCACCGAGCGCCTTGCCCATGTCCCTCACCGCGGAGCGGGGCCGGTAGGTGATCACGTTCGCCACCTGCGCCGCCGCCCCCCGACCGTAACGGCGGTACACGTACTGGATGGCCTCCTCCCGCCGTCCGCTCTCGATGTCCACGTCGATGTCGGGAGGGCCGTCCCTCTCCGGGGACAGGAACCTCTCGAAGAGAAGACCCAGGGCCACCGCGTCCGCCTTGGTGACCCCCAGGGCGTAGCACACCGCGGAGTTGGCCGCCGACCCCCGACCCTGGCAGAAAATGTCAGCTTTGCGGCAGAACTCCACGATGTCCCACACGATCAGGAAGTAGCCGGCGAAACCCAGCCGGTCGATCATGTCCAGCTCGTAGTCGATCTGTGGCCAGGCCCGGACGTTCCTCGGCGCCGAACGGGGACCGTAGCGGCGGGTGGCCCCCTCCTCGGCCAGGTGCCGCAACCAGCTCATCTCCGTATGGCCCGGAGGAACAGGAAAAGGTGGCAACTTCGGTGCCACCAGATCGAGGTCGAAGGCGCACGCCCGCCCCAGCTCGGCAGCCCTCTCCACCACCCCGGGGTAGCGGGAGAAGCGGCGCAGCTGCTCCGCCCCGCTGCGCAGGTGGGCGGTGGCGGCCGCCGGGAGCCACCCGTCCATGTCGTCCAGGCTGCGGCGGGCCCGGACCGCGGCCAGGGCGGTGGCCAGCCGGCGGCGGCCCGGGTGGTGGTAGTGGACGTTGTTGGTGGCCACGATCTCCGCTCCGGCCCGGGCCGCGATGGAGACCAGGGCGTCGTTGCGGGCCGAGTCCAGCGGGTCCCCGTGGTCCCACAGCTCGACCACCACCTGATCCGGGCCGAACAGCCGCTGGAGGCGCTCCATCTCCAGCGCGGCCCGGGCCGGCCCGTGCCCGACCAGGGCGGCCGGCACGATCCCCTTCCGGCATCCCGTGAGGATCACCCAGTGGCCGGCCCCGTTCCCGGGGGGATGGCCCACCTCCACCGGCAGGGCCCCGAAGTCGGGCCGGGCGCCGGCCCCGATGGCGGCGAGGGTGTCCAGGTCGATGCGGGGGCGCCCTTTTTCCCGACCGTTCAGATGGGCCACCGAGATGGCCCGGCACAGCCGGCTGTAGCCGACGGGATCCCGGGCCAGGATCAGAAGGTGGGTTCCCTCCGGGTCGGCCACCCCGTTCTGCGGGCGGGTCAGCCCCAGGGACAGCTCCGCCCCGAACACCGTCGGCAGGCCCACCGCCCGGGCCGCCTGGGCGAAGCGGACCACCCCGTACATGCCGTCGTGGTCGGTCAGGGCCAGGGCCTCCAGGCCCTGGCGGGCCGCCTCCTCCACCAGCTCCTCGGGATGTGACGCCCCGTCCAGGAAGCTGAAATTGGAGTGGCAGTGCAGCTCCGCATAGGGCGTGGCGGCGGGCCGGCGGGCCAACCCGGCCGGGGGCTCGTAGGCCGGGCGCCTGTACGACCAGGCCGGGCTGTCGCCCCCGTCGCCGTCCCCCGGCCCCGGGCGGCCGGACAGGGCCGCCTCCAGCCGCCCCCACGGCACCGGCGGGTTCCCGTACGCCACGGGCCAACTATATCGAACGTGTGTTCGGTCCCGGGCCGGGGCCCGGGGCCTCTCAGGGGGTGACGGTCGTCCCGACGGTGGTGGGCACCAGCTCCACCCACGTCTGACCCGGCGTGAGGGCGATGGCCTGGCCGGCCGAGTCCAGGTAGCTGGTGGTGTCGCCCAGGTTGGGCCGGTTCCAGGTCCCGCTGATCTCCACCCCGTTGCGGAATATCTGGGCCGGTCCCGACCCGGTGAGGGTCAGCAGGTTCTCGTGGGCCCCGGTGGCGTCCTCGACGTACTGGCTCGGGTACATAACCACGTGCATCACCACCACGTTGCTGGCGGTGATCTGGCCGCCGCCGCCCAGCGTGGCCGGCCCGGTGTGCAGGTAGGACCGGAAGAACACTCCGGCCGAGGGCCGCCAGGTCCAGGTCACGTTCGAGTACGGGTAGGCGATGTAGAGGCTGGAGACCGGCGTGGCCCCCGCCCCCACCGGCCCGAAGGCGAACGTCGGTGCCGGCGGTGTCTCCGCCACGTGCAGGCTGGCGGCGTAACTGTAGAGCGCCGCCGTGGAGGTGGCCAGGTTGTGCGGCGCGTAGCGGGCCGGGTCCCGCCAGTAGGCGCTGAGCGGCGCCCGGTTGACCCCCACGTCGACCAGCGGGGAGGCGTCGATGGCGTTCACCGCCGGCTGGATGGCCCCCGAGTAGGCGAACAGCGGGTGGGCCCCGTACTGGTTGACGATCTCCGGGTCGATCAGCCGTCCCGAGCGCACCGGCTCCACCCGGGCCGAGTCGTGGCACTGGTAGATGGCGATGAACCGGGTGATCCCGCCCTCCACCGGCTCCTCGTAGACCACGTCGGCCCGGGCCAGCCCGTACTGCGGCCGGGCCTGCGGCAGGTTCTCCACCTTGATGGCCAGCGCCGGGCGCGCCGGCACCCGGCCGCCGGGGGCCGGGAGGTCGGTGAGCGGGCACACCGGCGGCGGAGCCGACGTCGTGGCGGTGGTCGAAGGAGCGGCGGTGGTCGGAGCCTGAGTCACCGGAACCGCCGACTCGGCCTTGCGGGAGGGGCTGCTGCCGCACGCGGCCGCGGCGGCGGCCAGCACCATGACCCCTGCGGCCGCCCCGGTCCGCCCCAGTCTTGCCCTGGCGAACTTCATGGTCGGGAGAGGCTAATGGACCCAACCCCGCGAACCGGAGCACCCGGCCGCAACCGGACCCACTTTCCGCCGGCGCCCGTTCATCGGCCCGGACCGATAGGACCGGCCCGGACCGTTCGGCCCGGCCGGGTGTTTTGCCCCCGACCCGGGGCGCCCTGTCCCCACGTAGCACTCCGGTGCCGGAGACGGTCCCGGCGCGCGAAGCTTCTGCGGTGGCCGCGTTCATCCACCGTCTGGCCGCTCCGGGTGCCCCTACGGGAGCCACCAGGGTGGCGGTCAAGGATCTGATCGACATGGCCGGGGTGGTG
>JAKAXN010000517.1 GCA_021816565.1 Actinomycetes bacterium | reverse complement strand
GTGTCGGGCTCGTGCTCCACGACCAGCACCGTGTTGCCCTTGTCCCGCAGGCGCAGCAGGAGGTCGTTCATCTTCTGGACGTCGTGGGGGTGCAGCCCGGTGGTGGGCTCGTCGAAGACGTAGGTGACGTCGGTGAGCGACGAGCCCAGGGCCCGGATCATCTTGGTGCGCTGCGCCTCCCCGCCCGAGAGGGTGGCGGTCGGCCGGTCCAGGCTCAGGTACCCGAGGCCCATGTCGGCGAAGGAGTCGAGGGTCTCCCGCAGCGCGCCCAGCAGCGGCGCTACCGGCGGCCGGTCGAGGCGGCGGACCCAGCCGGCCAGGTCGCTCACCTGCATGGCGCAGGCATCGGCGATGCTGAGACCGTCGATCTTCGACGAGCGCGCCGCCTCGTTGAGCCGGGTGCCTGCACAGTCGGGGCAGGTGCTGAAGGCGACCGCCCGGTCCATGAAGGCCCGGATGTGCGGCTGCATGGCCTCCCGGTCCTTGGCCAGGAGGGACCGGCGGACCCGGGGGATCAGCCCCTCGTAGGTCATGTTGATGCCGGCGATCTTCATCCTGACCGGCTCCCGGTGCAGGAAGTCCTGCAGCTCCTTCTTGGTGTACCTGCTGATCGGCTTGTCCGGATCGAGCAGGCCGGACTGGCTGTACAGCCTGTAGTTCCACCCGCCGGCCTGGTAGCCGGGGATGGTGATGGCCCCCTCGGCCAGCGACTTCGACCGTTCGAACAGCTCGTCGAGGTCGATGTCGGACACCGATCCCCGGCCCTCGCAGCGCGCGCACATGCCGCCGGCCCGGGTGAAGGTCTTCCTCACCGCCGTGGCCCCGGCCCGCTCCACCGTGATGGTCCCGCTGGCCCGTACCGCCGCCACGTTGAACGAGAAGGCGTTGGGTGGGCCGACGGCCGGCTGCCCGACCCGGCTGTAGAGGATGCGCAGCAGGGCGTTGGCGTCGGTGACGGTACCGACGGTGGACCTCGGATCGCCTCCCATCCGCTGCTGGTCCACCACGATCGCCGGGGTCAGGCCGTCGAGCAAGTCCACGTCGGGGCGCCCCACCGTCGCCATGAAGCCCTGGAGGAAGGC
The DNA here is from genome assembly GCA_021816565.1 of Actinomycetes bacterium. The sequence goes on along the minus strand of JAKAXN010000517.1, from coordinate 2,342 downwards.
GCTGTAGGTCTCGTTGATGAGCCGCTGCGACTCCGCGGCGATGGTGTCGAAGACCAGGGAGCTCTTGCCCGAGCCCGACACCCCGGTGAAGACCGTCAGGCGGCGCTTCGGGATGGCGACGCTGATGTCCCGCAGGTTGTTCTCCCGGGCCCCGTGGACCCCGATGGCGTCGTGGCTGTCAGCGACGTGGGCCGGCGGCTGTCCGTCGGTACTGGTGGCCATGGCCGGTCGTGGCATCGTCTGCTCCGATCGTCGGGGGTACAGGGCGCTCAGGCCTGGGCGATGCGCACCAGGTTCCCCGACGGGTCGCGAAAGGCGCAGTCCCGGGCACCCCACGGTTGCGCGGCCGGCTCCTGGAGCACCTCGGCGCCCGCCGCCCGGACCCTCTCGAAGGTGGCGTCGAGGTCGTCGGCGCGGAAGATGGCCGCCTGGAGCGACCCCCTGGTCACGAGGGACAGGAGGGCGTCGCCTTCGGTCTGGGACCGGCCGCCGTGGGGCTGGAAGAGGACGATGTCCACGTCCTGGCCGGCCGCCCCGACCGTGACCCACCGGAACCCGTCGGAGGCCACATCGGCGCGGACATCGAGCCCCAGGGCGTCGCGGTAGAAACCCAGAGCGGCGTCGGGGTCGTGGACGGGGATGAACATGGTGGAGACGGTGACGGCCATGGGGCCGAATGTAGGACCGCCCGCCGCGGCCTGCTTCTCCGATCCTGCTCGGGTGGGAGCAGGGCTCAGGTGGGGGCGGGGGACCGCCGGGGCCGGGTCCCCACCATGCTCACGCAGGCCGGGACCGTCTCGAGGGCCCGGTGGTCCCGGGCCCGGTACTGCGAGGGGGTCTCCCCGACGATCTCGCTGAAGCGGGAGCTGAACGACCCGAGGGACGTGCACCCCACGGCCATGCAGGCGTCGGTCACCGACATCCCCTGGCGGAGGAACGCCTTGGCCCGCTCGATGCGCCGGGTCATCAGGTAGGCGTAGGGCGTCTCCCCGTACGCGGCGCGGAACCGGCGGGAGAAGTGCGCCGGCGACATCAGCGCGGCGCGGGCCATGGCCGGCACGTCCAGGGGCCTGGCGTACTCCCGGTCCATCAAGTCCCGGGCCCGGCGCAGGTGGGCCAGGTCCGCCAGCTCCTCCGGGGTCACGGCTTCGAATGTACGCCACTGGGCGCCACCGCCGGCCGTTCCAGCCCGGTACCACCCCAGCGGGCCCCCTTGGCTCATTCCACCGCTACGGTCACCGCCGGCGCCCCGGCCCGCAGGAACAGGAGGGCGGCGCGCACCTGCGGCTCCCCGGTGATCTCGGCGACGGCGTGCCGGTAGGCGTCCATCTGCACCCGGTAGCGGTCCACCTTGGCGTCCAGCTCGGCCCCGGTCCGCCAGCTGTCGGTCTTGTAGTCGACGATGACCAGGCCGTCGTCGTCCCGGTACAGGAGGTCGATGTAGCCCTCCAGTACACCGTCTCCGTAGGGGACCCCCACGTACATCTCCCGGTAGTGGGGCCTCCCGGCCGCCTCCCCGATGATCGGCGACTGCAGGGCCGACCGGCACAGGGCCTCGATCACCGGCTCCCGGCCCATCACCCCCTCGGCCGCCGCCTGCCCGGCGCAGTGGTCGACCAGCCCCTCCCCGGTCCCGAGGTCGACGGACTGCAGCACCGCGTGCACCGCCCGGCCGATGGCGCTGCCGTAGCGGCCCTTCTGCCACGGGGGCAGCTCCAGGTCGGTGGGCTCCTTGCGCAGGCCGTCGGCCACCTCTGCGTCGGCCACCTCCCCGGCGACCTCGGCGGATGACGCGGTGGCCGCCGCCTCCTCGGCCAGCCTGGTGGCCGAGACGGCCACCGGGCGCCGTCCCGTATCGAGGGCCTTCGACCACTCTGACTCCCAGTCGGCCAGCCCGGTCCAGCCCGGCCCCGGCGCGGGAGGCTCCTCCGCCTCGGCGGGCGACGGCACCGGGAGCGGCTCGGGCTCGAGCCGGGTGGCCAGATCGGTGGAGCCGCCGGCGGCCAGCATGACCTCGGCGGAGGTGTCGCCCCGGCCGCCTTCTCTGTGGTGCACCGACACGATCAGATGGTCCCGGGCCCGGGTGGCGGCCACGTACAGCAGCCGGATCCGCTCGTGGCGGTCCATCTGCTCCTCGATGGGCTGCAGATCGCTGAACTCCGCGGTCTGCAGCCCGTCCTTGAGGCGCAGCGCCCAGCCGTCCCCGGGGGGGAACAGCACCTGCACGCCGCGCCCCGGCCTGGTCATCCGGGTGGTCATCCCCGACAGCACCGTCACCGGGAACTCCAGGCCCTTGGCGCCGTGCACGGTGAGGATCCGCACCGCCTGGTCGTCGGTCTCGG
>JAKAXN010000063.1 GCA_021816565.1 Actinomycetes bacterium | reverse complement strand
CAGGGTCCTTCGCGGGCGTAGCTCAACGGTAGAGCTCCAGCCTTCCAAGCTGGTTACGCGGGTTCGACTCCCGTCGCCCGCTCGAGCAGTGCCCTGTGGTTCCAGCAACCCGGTTCCAGTGACAGCATGATTTCCAGGAGATCCACCCGGCTCCCCCGGCGGAGCCCGAGCCGGCAGCTGGCATCAGCCGGTGCGCTGTGGCTGGCCGCCGGCTCCGTGCTGGCTGCGGCCGGTCCGGCCCAGGCCGCCCCCATGCCCCGGGCGACGGGCTCGGGCCCCGCCTACACGTTGCAGTGGAGCGAGGCCCGGCCGGCGGACTCCCCCCCGGCGTTGAGGGACGCCTCCGCGGCCTACGACGCCGACACCTCGACCGTGGTGGTCTTCGGCGGGGTGACGGCCTCGGGCACGCTGTCGAGCGACACGTGGGTGTGGAACGGTCAGACCTGGGCCGACCACCCGGCCGCCTCGATGACCCAGGCGCCCCCCGCCCGCCAGGACGCGTCGATGGCGTTCGACCCGTCCCTGCACCAGCTCATCCTCTTCGGCGGCCAGGGCAGCGGCGGCACCCTGCTGGGCGACACCTGGGCGTGGAACGGGGCCTCCTGGTACCAGCTGACGCCCGGTCCGTCCGGCGGCCCCGGGGCCCGGCGCGACGCCGCACTGGCGCTCGGCCCCGGGGGCGACCTGGTGCTCTTCGGGGGCCTGGGACCCCAGACGGTCGCGGCGCCGACCACCACCACGACCACCACGACCACGACCATCCCGGGCGCAGCCGCCTCCGGCCCCTCGCCGGCGGCCGCCCGGCCCAACCTGCGGGTCCTCGGTGACACCTGGGAGTGGACCGCCCAGGGCTGGCTGCCCACGTCCGCGACGGGACCCTCCCCCCGGTGGGGCGCAGCGGCGGCCTACGACTCGACCAACCGGACCACGGTGCTCTTCTCCGGCAACACCGCCGCTCCGGGCGGGGCCGCCCGGCCGGGGGCCGGCACCTGGGCCTGGGACGGAACCAGATGGTCCCGCCAGACCCCTGCGACCTCGCCGCCGCCCCGCTTCGATGCCGTCATGGCCGACGATCCGGTGGCCGGCGGGGTGTTGCTGGTCACCGGCGACAACGGGACGGGGGTGCTGGCCGACGGGTGGATCTGGACCGGTTCCGACTGGCAGGCCACCGCCGGAGCAGGCCCGGCCGGGCGATCCGGGGCGGCCGGGGCCTTCGACTCCGGCGCCGGCGTGGTCGTGGTGTTCGCCGGCGCCGGTGCCGGGGGGGCGACCCTCGCAGACACCGAGCTGGTCACCACGGTCCCACCCCGGACCAGCCCCCCGACCACATCCAGCCCTCCGACCACCGCCTCGAGCACCCCCAATCCCTCGACGCCGACCCGGACCACGCCGTCACGCCAGGTCGGCACGTCACCGACGACCAAACCCCGGGCTGCGCCCTCCCCCACCACCAGGGCCAGCCGCCCCCCGTCGAGCCCACCCAGCTCGGTCCAGGCGTCGCCGGGGCCGGAGGGCCCGGCCCTGCTGACCAGCGCGCACGACGTCCGCCAGGGGACGGCGGTACAACTGGCCGGATCCGGTTTCGCCCCCGGCACCACCGTCACGATCACCTTCCGTTCCCCGCCCACGCTCGTCGGACGCAGCACCGTCGGACCCAGCGGGGCCTTCACCGCCACCGTGTCGGTACCGCTCGCCGCCCGCCCCGGCCAGCACCATTTCGAGGCCACCGGAACGAGCCCTCAGGGACGGCCGACGGCCCTGCTGGCCTCCGTGGTCGTGATGCCCGGAGCGGGACACTCCGCGGTGACCCCGGCCGTCAAGGCCGCCATGCTGGGTCTGGCGCTGCTCATCCCCGGGGCCGCCTGGCTCGGCATGACCGGCGCCGGGTGGTGGCGCCGTCGCAGCCGGACCGGCGGCTGACGGCCGGCACCGGCGCCGATCAGAGACCCAGGGAACGGCCCACTATCTCCTTCATGATCTCGGTGGTCCCGCCGTAGATCGTGGTGATGCGGGCGTCGAGGTAGGCCCGGGCGATCGGGTACTCCCGCATGTAGCCGTAACCGCCGAAGAGCTGCAGACAGCGGTCCACGGCCCTCTTCTGCAACTCCGTGCACCACCACTTGGCCATAGCCGCCTCCTCGGCGGTCAGGCTCCCCTCGTTGAGCCCGGTGACACAGCGGTCCACGAAGGACTGCCCGATCTCCACCTCGGTGGCCAACTCGGCCAGGACGAAACGGCTGTTCTGGAAGCTGCCGACGGGCTGACCGAACGCCGTACGGCTCCGCACGTACTCGAGGGTCATGTCCAACGCGGCCCGGGCGGCAGCGACCGCGGACGCGGCAATGGAGAGCCGCTCCTGGGGCAGGTTGGCGACCAGCTGCACGAACCCCTGGCCCTCCTGGCCCAGGAGGTTGGCGACCGGTACCTGGACGTCGTTGAAGAACAGCTCGGCGGTGTCCTGGGCGTGCTGGCCGATCTTCTCCAGGTTCCGTCCCCGTTCGAATCCCTCCATGCCCCGCTCGAGAACCAGCAGTGACATCCCCTTGTGTCGCTGAGCCGGATCGGTCTTGACAGCCACGATGACAAGATCGGAGTTGATGCCGTTCGTGATGAACGTCTTCGACCCGTTGACCACGTAGTAATCGCCGTCCCGGCGGGCGGTGGTCGACATCGAGGCCAGGTCGGAGCCGATCCCCGGCTCGGTCATGGCAATGGCGGTGATCAGCTCCCCCGACGCGATGCCGGGAAGCCACCGTTTCTTCTGCTCCTCGGTGCAGTAACGCAGGTAGTAGGGAAGACAGATGTCATTGTGGAGGGTCAGGCCCAGCCCGGCGGCACCTGCACCGACCGCCTGCAACTCCTCGCCGATCACCAGGTTGTAGCGGAAGTCGTCGACCCCTCCCCCGCCGAACTCCTCCGGGATGGCCATCCCCAAGAATCCGTGGCGTCCAGCCTCGGAGAACACCGAGCGGGGCACGATCCCGGCCGCGTCCCACTCCTCCGCGTGGGGAAGCACCTCCTTCCCCAGCCAGGTCCGGAAGCTGGCCCGCAGGGCATCGTGCTCGGGTTCGAACAGTGTCCGGTCCATGGATCCACGGTAGCGGTGGCGGGCCCGGGCCGGCCATGGGAGATCCGCTGCTCGGCGATTGCCGGATTGGGCTTTAGGGACCTTCGGCACCCTCCCCTCCACCTCGCAGGATGTACCGTCCCACTGGACACGTCGGGGAGCTCTGCGAGAGGAGAGACTGCCGATGGACGACAACAACGCCGGGACACCCACGGCCCAGGTGGGGGTTCTGGCCGAGGTGGGACCGGGAGAGCGGCGGGTGGCCCTGGTCCCCGAGACGGCCCGCCGGCTGGCGCGGGGAGGGATGTCGGTGCTGGTGGAGTCCGGTGCCGGTGACCGGTGCTGGTACACCGACGACGCCTACCGCGACGCCGGGGCGATGGTCGCCCCCCGCCCCGAGGTGCTCGCCCGGTCGAAGGTGCTGCTCAGCGTGGCGCGCCCGCCGGCCGCCGACCTGGCCCGGCTGGGGTCCGGGCAGATGGTCATCGGCCTTCTCGACCCCACCACCGAGCCGGAGCAGTTCGAGGCCCTGGCCGAGCAGGGCGTCACCGCGGTCAGCCTGGAACGGCTGCCGCGCACCCTCAGCCGGGCCCAGTCCATGGACGTGCTGACCTCGCAGGCCAGCGTCGCCGGCTACAAGGCGGTGCTGCTGGCAGCCACCGAGTACGGGCGGTACTTCCCGCTCCTGATCACGGCGGCCGGCACGTCCCGCCCGGCCCGGGTCCTGGTGCTCGGGGCCGGCGTGGCCGGGCTGTCAGCCATCGGCACGGCCCGCCGGCTGGGCGCGGTGGTGACCGGCTACGACGTGCGTCCCGAGACGAGAGGCGAGATCGAGTCGCTCGGCGCCAAGTTCCTGGAGCTGAGCTCGGTGGGGCCCGCCGGCGGTACCGGCGGCTACGCCCGGGCGCTCAGCCCCGAGGAGCAGGCAGCCCAGCAGCGGGAGCTGGAATCGAAGCTGGCATCGTTCGACGTGATAATCACCACCGCGGCTGTTCCCGGCCGGCGACCGCCGGTGCTGGTATCGGCCTCGGCGGTGGAGCGCCTGAGGCCGGGCACGGTCGTGGTGGACATGGCGGCGGGCCCGCTCGGAGGCAACGTCGAAGGGACGGCGCCCGGGCGCAGCACCGTGACCGCGAGCGGAGCGACCCTCATAGGAGCCGGCGACCTGGCCTCGAGCGTCCCGACCGCGGCGTCGGACGCCTTCTCCCAGAACATGGCGGCCGTGCTGGGCCTGCTGTTGAAGGACGGCGACTCCAGTATCGACCTCGACGACGAGGTCACCGCGGCCCTCGTGGTGACCCACGCCGGCCGGTTGACACAGCCCGCCGGAGCGTCGCCGACCCCGGGCCCCGACGCCGAAGGCGGTCCCGGCAACGCCGATCACCGCGACCACTCCGACGATGCAAGGGAGTCCGATGAGCCCGTCACTGCTGTCTGACATCAGCATCTTCATACTCAGCCTGCTGGTCGGCTTCGAGGTGATCAGCAAGGTCCCGGCCACACTCCACACGCCGCTCATGTCGGCGGCCAACTCCATCCACGGCATCGTCTTCATCGGCGCCATGCTGGCCGCGGCCACCGCCAACGACGCCCTGGGCTACGTGCTGGCGTTCCTGACCGCGACGTTCGCCTCGGCCAACCTGGTGGGCGGCTACGCCGTCACCGACAGGATGCTCCAGATGTTCCGCGCCCGCCCGGTGGCCCCGGCCGGGCAGGCCGCCCGGACCGCCCAGGCTGCGCCGCCGCCACCGGGCGGGCCGGCGGTCGCAGCGGGGACCGTGCCGGCTCCCGCGGCCGCCACAGCCGGCGCGGGTCCGCTGGCCCCCGACGGATCGGGGCCGGGCCCGACGGGAGGGAGTCGGTCATGACGACCTTCGATGCGGTGATCCGCCTGCTGTACCTGCTGGCCGCGGCCGGCTTCGTGGTGGGCCTGCACCTGATGAACTCGCCGGCCACCGCCCGCAGAGGCAGCCGGGTGTCGACCGGTTCCATGGCCGTCGCGGTGGCCGCCACCCTGGCGTTCATGGCCAACGACTTCCACGTCCACGCCGCCGGCTGGGCGGTACTGGCAGCCGGCACGGTGGTCGGGGGCGGAGCCGGCCTGCGCATGGCCCGCACCGTCAAGCTGACCGACATCCCCCAGCTGGTCAGCCTCTTCAACGCGGTGGGCGGCGGGGCAGCCGCTCTGGTCGCCATCAACGACTTCGTGCGACTGAGCCCCCTCGGCTCCGCCGCCCTGACCCCCCGCCTGACCGTCACGACCGTGCTCGACGTCGTGATCGGCGTGGTGACCTTCACCGGGTCCCTGGTCGCCGCCGGCAAGCTGCAGGGGATCATCTCGGGCGCCCCGGTCGTCTGGCGCGGTTCCCGGGCGCTGAACGCCGCTCTGGCCGCGGCCGTGGCCGTCATGGCCGGCTTCATCCTGGCCGGGTCCACCAGCACCGCTCTCCTGTGGGGCATGTGCGCGGCCCTGGCGGTGGTCGGTGTGCTGCTGGTGCTGCCCATCGGCGGGGCCGACATGCCGGTGGTCATCTCCCTCCTCAACGCCTTCACCGGGACCGCGGTGGCCATGGCCGGCTTCGTCATCGACAACTCGGCCATGATCATCGCCGGAGCGCTGGTCGGCGCGTCGGGCACCATCCTCACCAAGCTGATGGCCGACGCCATGAACCGGCGGGTGCTGGCCATCATCGCCGGAGGGTTCGGCACCGGGGATGCCGCTCCCGTGGCCGGGGCGGGCGGAGCGGCCGTGCAGTCCATTGCCGCCGAGGATGCCGCCATCCAGATGGCCTACGCGTCGAAGGTGGTGATCGTCCCCGGTTACGGGTTGGCGGCGGCCCAGGCCCAGCACGAGGTTCGGGCCCTGGCCGACCTGCTGGAAGAACGGGGCGTGGAGGTCTGCTACGCCATACACCCGGTCGCCGGCCGGATGCCCGGCCACATGAACGTCCTCCTGGCGGAGGCCAACGTGCCCTATCCGCAGCTGAAGGAGATGGCGGACGTGAACCCGGAGTTCGACCAGACGGACGTGGCCCTGGTGATCGGGGCCAACGACGTCGTCAACCCGGCCGCCCGCCGGCCCGGCACCCCCATATCGGGGATGCCCATCCTCGACGTCGACCACGCCCGCAGCGTTATCGTCATCAAGCGGTCCATGGGCCACGGGTACTCCGGGCTGGAGAACGAGCTCTACACCGACAGCCGGACCCACATGCTGTTCTCCGACGCCAAGGCCGGCCTGGCCGACCTGGCGGCGGCGGTCAAGGAGTTGGTCGGGAGTTGATCGGGGTGAGGGCCGAACGGGACGGGTCCGCTGCTACCGTCGACCGGGGTCCGGCAGGGCGCTGAAGGCGACCGGGGCGCGGGCAGCGGCGAGGACGAGACACGGAGAAGTTCGACTATGCGGTGGGGCAAGAACACAAGACGCAGTTCCGATGGTGAACGGGCCGTCGTGCGGGAGGCCGAGCTGGTCCTGAGAGGCCGCAGCCTCGAGACCTTCATCGCCCGCCACGAGCGGGTCCCTGCCTGGAGCCTGGTCGCCCTGCTGGGGCATGCCAGCCGCCGGGACCTGCTCCGGCTGGCGTCGCCGCTGGCCGGACCCGACCCCTCCGGATGGTCGGGCACCGTCGCCCGCCTGGCCCGGGACCTGCTGGCCATGACCGAGGACGAGGCGACGCTGGTGCGCCTGCAACGACGCTCACTGGTACCGCTGGAGCTGAGCCTGCTGGGCGGCCACGTGAACCCTCCGACCAGCCCCGTGGATCTGTTCGTGATGGTGAACAGCTCGCTGGAGAGCCCCCTCTACCCGGAGTTCTGACCGGCTTTCGCCGGCGCCTTCCCGGTCGGTAACGTCAAAGGACGTCCAACTAAGGGGAGGATCGCCTCGAATGACCTCTTTGGCAGACCACCAGATCGCCGGGAGCCGGGCGGCAGAGGCCGCCGGGGAGGACCGGTCCCCCATGGCGACCGTGGACCGGCTCCGGGCCACCTACGCCACGGGCCGCACCCGCTCGCTGGAGTGGCGGCGCCGTCAACTGGAGGGCATCCGCCGGCTGCTGAGCGAGCGGGAGCCGGAGATCGTGGCCGCCCTCGGCGCCGACCTCGGGCGCAACGCCCAGGACAGCTGGTTCGGTGACATCGCCTCGACCAGGGGCGAGGTCGACTACGCCCTGAAGCACCTCGACAAGTGGGTGCGCCCGACCCGGGTGGGGGTGCCGCTGGCGCTGATGCCGGGCCGGGCCTCATACCGCTACGAGCCGCTCGGCGTGGTGCTGGTCATCGGCCCGTGGAACTACCCCTTCTACCTGTGCCTCGGCCCCCTGGTAGGGGCGCTGGCCGCCGGCAACTGCGTCGTGGTGAAGCCCTCGGAGCACGCTCCGGCATCCTCGGCGGCCATGGCCGACCTCATCCCGAAGTATCTCGATCCCGAGGCCGTGGCGGTAGTGGAGGGTGAGGCCGACGTCACCCAGAAGCTGATCGACGCCCCGATGGACCACATCTTCTTCACCGGGGGCACCGAGATCGGCCGGAAGATCATGCAGGCGGCGGCCCCCCACCTGACGCCGGTGACGCTCGAGCTGGGCGGGAAGAGCCCCGTCATCGTGACCCGCCACGCCGACATCGAGGTGGCCGCCCGGCGCATCGTGTTCGGCAAGATCCTCAACTCCGGCCAGACCTGCGTGGCCCCCGACTACGTGCTGGTCGAGAGCCCTGTGAAGGACCGCCTGGTCGACGAGCTGCAGAAGAACCTGCGCCGTATGCGCTCCGATCAGCCCGGCCCGCAGAGAATCGTCAACGACCGCCAGGTCGCCAGGCTCTCGGGCCTGCTGGAGGAGAACCCCGGCCGGGTCGTGACGGGAGGCGGGTGCACGGCGTCGGCCGTCGAGCCGACGATCGTGGTCGACCCGGCCCCCGACTCGGCGCTCATGCGCGGCGAGATCTTCGGGCCCATCCTGCCGGTACTCGGCGTGGATTCCCTGGATCAGGCCATCGACTTCGTCAACGCCCGGGAGAAGCCTCTCGCCGCATACATCTTCAGCGAGGACAAGACCGAGGTCGAGCGGGTCTTCGGCGAGATCTCCTCGGGAGGCGCCACGTCCAACCACGTGGCCATGCACGTGCTGGCCCCGCAGCTGCCCTTCGGCGGGGTGGGGTCGAGCGGCATGGGGGCCTACCACGGCAAGTGGGGCTTCGAGTGCTTCAGCCACCGCAAGTCCATCCTGGAGATGCGGTCCCGGCCGGATCTGAAGCTCATCTACCCGCCGTACTCGGCCCTGGCCAAGAAGCTCCTGCGCTGGCTGGCGTAGCGGACACCGGCATGGGACCTCTGGTCACCCGCACCGACCGGGACGGCGCGGCCGTCCTCACTCTCGACTCGCCCCACAACCGCAACGCCCTGTCGCGCCAACTGGTGGAGGAGCTGCAGGGGTCACTGGACGCGGCGGCCGCCGAGCCGACGGTCCGGGCGGTGGTGATCACCGGTGAGGGCCGGACTTTCTGCGCCGGCGCCGACCTGGCCGACCCCCCGGTCTCGAGCGGCACGGGGTCCTACACCGACGTGCTGCGGACGCTCTGGGATTACCCCAAGCCGGTCGTGGTGGCGATCAACGGCCATGTCCGGGCCGGCGGCTTCGGGATGGTGGCGGCCGGCGACGTGGTGCTCAGCGTGGAGTCCGCCACCTTCGCCTTCACGGAGGTACGTATCGGGGTGGTCCCGGCCATCATCTCGGTGCTGTGCCTGCGCCGCATGACACCGAACTCGGCATCGAGGTACCTGCTGACCGGCGAGCAGTTCGGATCCGACGACGCCCGCCGAGCCGGCCTGGTGACCACGGTGGTCGCCGACGGCGCCCTCGGAGAGTCGGTGGACGGGGTGGTGGCCGGGTTCCGCCAGTGCGAGCCGACTGCACTGCGGGTCACGAGGGAGATGATCCGCCGCGTACCCCAGATGGACACCGAGGCCGGGTTCGGGTGGGCCCAGGAGGTGTCCCAGCGGATGTTCGCGTCCCCCGAGGCGGCCGAGGGCATCGCCGCCTTCAAGGAGAAGCGACCGCCGAGATGGGCAGTGGAGCCCGGTCGCTAGACCGGGCTCCACGGGTCAGTAGGAGCGGGGCAGGCCCAGGCTGTGCTGGGCCACGTAGTTGAGAATCATCTCCCGACTGACCGGGGCTATGCGCAGGAGCCGGGCCAGGCCCCACATGCTGGCGATGCCGTACTCCCGGGCCATGCCGTTGCCGCCGTGGGTCTGGATGGCCTGGTCGACGCAGCGCAGGGCGGCCTCGGCCGCCGCGAACTTGGCCATGTTGGACGCCTCCCCGGCATCCTGGTCGGCGTCGTAGAGCGCAGCCGCCCGTGAGGTCATGAGCCGGGCCAGTTCCAGGTTGATCTTGGCCTCGGCCAGGGGATGGGCCACCCCCTGGTGGGTGCCGATGGGGGTGTCCCACACCCGCCGGTCCCGGGCGTAGTCGGCAGCCCGGTCCAGGCAGTATCGGCCGATACCGTTGAGCAGGGCCGCACCGGTGATGCGCTCGGGGTTGAGGCCGCTGAACACCTGCCTCAGTCCCTGGCCGGCCGCCCCGATCAGCCGGTCGTCACCGACCTCCACCCCGTCGAAGAACAGGGTGTACTGCTTCTCAGGAGCGACGATCTCGGTCGGGATCACCTGCTTGGTCAGACCGGGGCTGTCGGCGTCGACGACGAACAGGGACAGTTCCCCCCGCCCGGTGGTCTCGTCCACACCGGTGCGGGTCACGACCAGGATGGCCTCCGCCTCGTCCACCCCGGAGATGTAGGTCTTGGTGCCGTTGAGCACCCAGGTGTCACCCTCGCGACGGGCCGTGGTGCTGATGCGGTGGGAGTTCGAGCCGGCGTCGGGCTCGGTGATGGCGAAGGCCATCTTGTAGGCGGGATCCCTCTGGCCGCAGAGCTTGGGCAGCCATTCGGCCCGCTGCCCCGCTGTGCCGTAGCGGGCGATCACCGACCCGCAGATGGCGGGCGACACGATCATCAGCAGCAGCGGCGCCCCGCCGGCCGCCACCTCCTCGCAGACGATGGCCAGTTCGGTGATGCCCCCGCCACCGCCGCCGTACTCCTCCGGCAGGTTGACCGACATGAAGCCGGCCGAGGCCAGCGCCGACCACAGCTCGGTGGAACGCTGGTCGCCGAGGGAGCGCTCCCGGAAGTAGGACTGACCGAACCGGGCCACTATGTCGGCCACGCTCTTTCGCAGCAGCTGCTGCTGCTCATCCTCCTGAACGACGGTGGAAGCGGTCATGGTCATCCTTTCTGGGGGGGCCGGGGCCGATCGGGCGGCACCTCGGCGTCCGGCGGGCCGTGACGGCCGGGCAGCGCCCCCGGCAGGACTCGAACCTGCGACCCGCTGCTTAGAAGGCAGCCGCTCTATCCAACTGAGCTACAGGGGCATGGGAGAAACGTGGTTTGCGGCCCGGCCCGACGGTAGCATCCCGGCCCGGAAGGTCACCCGGCCGGAAGGTTCTGTATCCGCACCTCACCCCGGGCTACGAGCCGGCCGTCGCGGTCTCGGATCTCGACCAGCCACAGCTGCTGGGTCCTCCCCCGGTGCACCGGTGTGGCCACCCCCGTGACCCGGCCCTCACCGATGGCCCGCACGAAGTTGGTGTGGTTGGCCACCCCGACCACGCGGCCCCGCTCCCCGTACCACTGGGCCGCCCCCACACTGGCCGCCGTCTCCACGACCGAGCACCACACCCCGCCGTGGACGATGCCGTAGGGTTGGAGCAGGGCCGGGCTGACGTCGAGACCGACCACCACCCGGTCGGGGGTGACCTCCTCGAAGTTCAGGCCGAGCGTTTCGTTGAAACCACCGCGCAGCGGATCAGCAGTAGTGGACACGCCGGCACCCTACCCAGTGGCGCCGCCGGAGCCGGTGACCGCTACGCACTCAACCTGTTGCCGGCCGGTGGGGCCGGGCTTACACTCCTCTCCCAACACCAGCCCTCGGGGGAGGTCGCATGAAGATCGGAAAGCTTCTCGACCGCAAAGGCCATTTCGTCGCCACCGTGGCACCGACGGCCGGCGTCTGGGACGCCCTGGAACAGCTCCGGCGCCACGGCGTGGGTGCGCTGGTCGTGTCCTCGGACGGGCGGTCGGTGGACGGGATCGTCTCCGAACGCGACATCGTCCGCCATCTCGGTGACCGGGGAGCTGGCGTGCTGGACGGGCCGGTGGAGCAGATCATGGTCGCCGAGGTGCGCAGCGCCGGGCCCGACGACGACGTGGAGTCTCTGATGGCGGTGATGACCACCTTCCGGATCCGGCACGTTCCGGTGACCAGCGACGGGGTCCTGGTCGGGATCGTCAGCATCGGCGACGTGGTGAAGGAGCGGCTGGAGACCCTCGAGGACGACAACCGGGCGCTCGTCGACTTCATCCACGCCCGCTGACGCTGGTAGGGCCGAAAGGCCCTGCCCCCGCCGGCCGGCGGCACGCAGGATGCTGGAATGCCCTACCAGTTCAGTTCCGCCGGCCTGACCCTGCATGAGGATGTACGCCGGTTCATGGACACATTCGTGTACCCCAACGAGGACCGCTACTACTCGGAGCTGGAGCACTCACCGGACGGGCACCCGCCAGTGATGTCGAAGCTGAAGGCGGCGGCCATGGAGCGGGGCCTGTGGAACCTGTTCCTCCCCGAACTGGAAGCGCACCACGTGGGCACCAGGCTGTCGAACGTCGACTACGCCCCGGTATCGGAGATGCTGGGCCGGGTGGGCTTCGCCTCGGAAGCGTTGAACTGCTCCGCTCCCGACACCGGCAACATGGAGATCCTCCACCGCTACGGGAGCGATGCGGTGAAGGCCCGCTGGCTGGAGCCGTTGCTCGCCGGCGAGATCCGCAGCGCCTTTTCCATGACCGAGCCCGACGTGGCCTCATCCGATGCCACCAACATCGGGCTGCGGATCGAACGCACAGCCGACGGGTACGTGCTCAACGGGCGGAAGTGGTTCAGCTCCGGGGCGGCGTCGCCGCGCTGCAAGGTGCTCATCGTGATGGGCCAGACCGACCCTGAGGCGGCGCCCCATCTCCGCCAGTCGATGCTGGTGGTCCCCCTGGACACCCCCGGGGTGTCGGTGGGCCTGCTCCCGACGGTGTTCGGCTACTCCGAGCACGGGGGCCACCCGGAGGTCGTGTACCGGGACGTGCACGTGCCGGCGGATCACCTCCTCGGTGACGAGGGAGGCGGCTTCGCCATCGCCCAGGCCCGGCTCGGCCCGGGCCGCATCCACCACTGCATGCGCTCGATCGGCGTGGCCGAGCGGGCCCTCGAGCTGATGGTGACCCGGTCACTGGAGCGCCGGGCGTTCGGTTCCAGCCTGGCCCACAAGGGGGTGATCCAGGACTGGATCGCCGAGTCCCGGATCGAGATCGACATGGCGCGCGAGTACGTCCTGAAGGCCGCCGGCCGCATGGACGCCGAGGGCAACAAGGCGGCCGCCACGGACATCGCCGGCATCAAGGTGGCCGTGCCCCGGATGACCCTCCGGGTGGTGGACCGGGCCATCCAGGTGCACGGAGCGGCGGGGGTGACCCAGCTCACGCCCCTGGCCCACATGTACGCCATGACCCGAACCCTGCGCATTGCCGACGGGCCCGATGAGGTGCACAAGATGACCATCGCCCGCCGGGAGATACGCCGCCATCAGCCGTCGTTCCGGATGAGCGAGGCCGGCTGACCGGATCAGCGCAGGGCCCGGCGCATCCGTGCGGTCGCCAGCAGCAGGAACGCCGCGGCGAAACCCACCAGCACGGCCAGCTGCGGGACGATGGCCGTGAAGGTGGCGTGGCGCGCCAGCAGGGCGGTCCACGCGTCGACGGCCCACGCCTGGGGGGCCACATGGCCCACCTGGCGCATGACGGTGTTGACTATGGACAGCGGCCACATGCAGCCGCCCAGCATGGCCAGGGCCATACCCACCGCCGGGCCGAAGGCGGTGGCCTGCTCGGGGGTCCGGAACAGCGTCCCGGCCAGCATCCCGGCCCCGGCCCCCACCAACGCCCAGCACAGGATCAGCGCGGCAGCCGCCGGCCAGTCACCCCACGACACCCCGAACACCAGGGCTCCGGTCGCCACGATGATGGCCGACTGGGCCACGGCGATCACGGTGAAGCCCAGGGCCTCACCGGTGATGATGGTGCCCGGCCGGACCGGGGCGGCGCGCATCCGCTCGTACATCCCCAGCCGACGGGTCTCGATGATGAGGGTTCCCCCGGTCAGCGCGTTCAGGAACACGAACAGCACCAGCATGGTCGGGGCCGAGTAGCTGAAGCCCTCGGGCAGGGTGTTGGCCCGGCTCTCCACCACCGAGACGTCGGCCCGGACCTGCCCGAGCGTGGGCTGCAGCGCGGCCGCGCGGGCCAGCCCCGATTCATATGTGCCGTACCCGGATGCCGCGCTGAAGAGAGCGGCCTGGACCCTCGCCCCCTCGGTGTCCACGACGGAACGCACGGCTGCGGCGGCGGCCTGCTGGGTGCTGTTGGCCGGTTCGGCCAGGACCGTCACCTCCACCGGCCGGCCGGCCCGCAGGTCCCGGTCCATGCCCGGGGGGAGGATCACTGCGGACGCGACCTCGCCCCGGGCGACGGCCCTGGTGGCCGAATCGACCGTGGCCAGCGACGACACCCGCAGGTCCGGTGACCGCCCCAGGGCGGCGATCAGATCGGAGCCGGCCCGACCCGCTCCGAGATCGACCACGCCCACCCTGATCGACGAGAAACCCCGGACCGTGGCCCCGATTATGAGGATGACCAGGATCGGTAGGGCGACCATGAAGAAAAGGGCGGTCCGGTCGCGCACCACCCGGGCCAGGGCGATGCGGGCCACCGCCGCTGCCGTCACGACGCCACCGCCCGGCGTCCGAGCAGCACGGCCAGCGCGCCGACCACGGCGCTGAAGCCCAGGATGGCGGCCACCGGGCCGGCGGCGGCGGCCAAGCCACCACCGGTGGTGGACAGGTCGGTGAAAGCCCGCAGGGCCCACCCGTTGGGGGTGAGCAGGGACAGGCGGCGCATGAAAGCCGGTGAGGCCGACACGAACACGAAGTTGCCCCCGAGGAGGGCCAGGGCGAACACCACGGCCGCCGAAATACCCTCCGCCTGGCGCTGGGTGCGGGCCAGGGCGATGACCAGGGCGGTCAGGCTGACCACCGCCACGATCATCGCCGCGCACACCGCGACCACTGCCGCCGGACTGCCCCAGTAGGCGCCGAACGCGACGGTGGTGACCACCGCCACCGTGGCCAGGCTGACGGCCCCGAACACGAACACCGACAGCGCCTTGCCCACCAGGATGTCGACGGGCCGGACCGGGGCGGCCCGCATCCTCTCGATCATCCCCTGGGACCGGTCGACGAAGAAGCTGCGGGCGGTGTAGCTGACCAGGAACAGGAGGAAGAAGATGGCCATGGCCGGGCTGTAGTAGCTGACCGCCTTCACGGGCTCGGCTCCGAGGGGCTGGTCGACCAGCTTCTCGGGGATGGCGAGCCGGGCCACCGCCGCCTGCAGTCCCGGCACCGACTCCGGTCCGGCCCCGGAGGCCACGGCTGTCGCCACCGACAGGCGGTCAGCGTTGAGCTGGGCCACGTAGGAGTCGGCGATGGAGCGGGTGATGCTGCCGGCCAGAGCCTGATTGACGCTGGTCAGCACGCTGAGACCGGCGGGCGACGGTCCGCCGACCGAGGCGGACAGCCCCCCGGGCAGAACCAGCGCGGCCTGGATCCGGCGGTCCCGGATGGCCGCCGAGGCGGCCTCGGCGGTCGGCTCGGGGACCACGGCGAGCACCGAGGCGATTCCCGGCGACCGCAGACCTTCGATGACCGCGGCCGACACCGGGCCGCCGTCGAGGTCCACCAGCCCCAGCCGGTAGTGGAACTGGTCGGCTCCCTTGAAGGCCAGGCTCATGACCGCGGCGATGACCAGGGGGGCCACGATGGCGATGACCATCGCCGAGCGGTCCCGCAGCCGTTGTCGCAGATCCTTACCGGCGATGACCAGCGCCGCAGGCACCTCTCACTCCCGCAGGGCGGTGCCGGTCAGGTGGAGGAACACCGCCTCGAGATCGGCCTCGGCCACCGCCACGCTCGTCACGGGCGCCCCGGCGGACTCGGCGGCCTCCAGGACCCCGGGCAGGACCCGCCGGCCGTCGGAGGTCAGGAGGTGCACTTCCCCGTCGGAGGCGGCGGCCTCCTCCACGCCGGGCAGAGCCCGGCACGCCGCGGCCAGACGCCCGGCGTCACCGGAGGTGGACAGGTCTATGCGGTCACGCTCGCCCAGCTGCGACACCAGCTCGCGCCGGGTCCCTTCGGCGATGAGCCGTCCCCGGTCGATGATCCCCACCCGGTCGCACACCCTCTCGGCCTCCTCCATGTAGTGGGTGGTGTAGAGGATGCTCATGCCCGAGGCGGCGAAGGCCTTCACCCGCGCCAGGATGGAGTGCCGGCTCTGGGGGTCGACTCCGACCGTCGGCTCGTCGAGGACGAGCAGGGAGGGGCGGTGGACCAGGCCGGCGGCGATGTTGAGCCGGCGCTTCATGCCCCCTGAGTAGGCGTCCACCCGGTCGTCGGCCCGATCGGTCAGGTCGGTCACCTCCAGGGCCTCCGCCACCCGTTCCTGCAGGAGCGACCCGCGCAGCCGGTACAGCCGGCCGAGGAAGGCCAGGTTCTCCCGGGCCGTCAGGTCGGGGTACAGGGCTATCTCCTGCGGCACGTATCCGATCAGGGACCGCACCGACAGGTCGCGGCCGGTAGGGCGGCCGGTCACCAGCACCCGGCCGGTGTCGGGCTCGAGGAGCCCGCACACCATCCTTATGGTCGTGGTCTTGCCGGCACCGTTGGGCCCGAGAAGGCCGTAGACCTCCCCGGGGGCCACGGAGAACGTGATGTCCTCCACGGCCCGGCGACCCCCGAAGCGCTTCCCGAGGCCCCGGCACTCGAGCACCGGCCGCGGTGCCGCCACGGCCCCGGCCACGGTGAGGTCGGCCGCCGCTTCCTGGCTCACCCAGTGGATGTTGCCCGGGCCCCCGGGCCCGGCCAAAGAGGCGAAAGTCCCGGCCGGCCCTCAGGTGGTCCGGCGGGCCAGGCGCACCAACCGGTGGTCCGGGGTGAACAGCCGGCGGGCCAGGCCCAGGCTCATGGCTGCGGCGGTGGTGGCCACCGCCCCCAGGATCAGGAACATGACCGCCGCTTGCACCAGAACCGCCGAGATGGGCTTCTCGCCGGCCAGTATCAGGCCGGTCATCGCCCCCGGCAGGAACACCAGGCCGACCGCCTTGGTCGATTCGATCTGGCTGATCAGGGCGGTGCGAAGGGCCTCGCGGACGTAGGGCCGGGAGGCGTCACGCGACGACAGGCCGAGCGCCAGGCGGGCCTCCACCTCGCTGCGCTTGTCAGACAGTTCCCCGACCACCCGGCGGGCCGCCACCACCGTCCCGGTGAGCGAGTTGCCCACGACCATCCCGGAGAGGGGTATCAGGGTCCGGGCGTTGAGCGGGAAGATGCCGAGCCCGAACAGCACCAGGAGGC
>JAKAXN010000062.1 GCA_021816565.1 Actinomycetes bacterium | reverse complement strand
TACGACGAGGTGATGAACGAGCAGCGCAAGGTGATCTACGCCCGGCGGGCGCAGATCCTCGAGGGTGAGGACCTCCGGGCCCGGACCATCGACGTGCTGTCGTCGGCCATCGACGGGATCGTCACCGCCAACTGCACCTCCGACGATCCCGAGGACTGGGACGTCGACGGCCTGCTCACCGAGCTGCGCCAGTACTACCCGGCCGCCGTCACCAAGGAGCAGTTCTCCGAGCTGCACGGGACCAACGAGATATACGAGGAGCTGGCCGGTCAGGCCATCGCCTTCTACGAGCAGCGCGAGCGGGACATGCCCGGCGGCGAGGAGACCATGCGGGCCCTCGAGCGGGAGGTCATGCTCCAGCTCATCGACCAGAAGTGGCGCGAGCACCTGTCGGAGATGGACTACCTGCGGGAGGGGATCGGGCTGCGGGCCATGGGCCAGCAGGACCCGCTGGTGGCCTGGCAGCGTGACGGCTACGAGATGTTCGGCCAGATGATGGCCGGTATCGACGACGACTACGTGAAGATCGTCATGCACGCCCAGGTCCAGGTCCTCGAGCAGGCCCCGACGGCCGACAATCAGCTGGCCGGGGCGTCCTACCAGGCGGCCGACGATCCGGTGCAGGGCACGACCGGGATCGAGCGGGCCATGGCCGCCGGTCCGGCCCCCGGGGAGGAGATCGTCTTCGCCCCCGACCCGACGGCGCCCGACAACTCCCGGTCCCCGGCCGCCGTGGCCGTCGCCGACAGCGGCTCGGTGCAGCGTCCGGTGATGCTGGGCTCGGACTTCGACCACGTGGGGCGCAACGATCCCTGCCCGTGCGGGAGTGGCAAGAAGTTCAAGTTCTGCCACGGCCGCTAGGCGGCCCGGTGCGCGACTACACCACCGATCTGGGCTTGCTCGGCCAGCGCCTGGCCGAGGCGGAGAAGTATCTGGGTCTCGACGACCTGCGGGTGCGCCTGCCGCGCCTGGAGTCCGAGCTCGGCCGGCCCGACCTGTGGGACAACCCCGAGGTGGGCCAGCGGGTGACGCGGGAGTACGGCCAGGTCAAAGGCGACGTCGACATCCTCGAGCGGCTGCGCAGCCAGCTCGACGATGCCGAGACCCTCTACCAGCTGGCGGTGGAGGAGGGCGACGACTCCGTCGAGTCCGAGCTGACCGCCGCCATGGCGGACGTGGCCTCTGCACTGGACCGGCTGGAGCTGCGGTCGCTCTTCACCGGGGAGCACGACGAGAACGACGCGGTCTGCGAGATCCACGCCAAGGACGGCGGCACCGACGCCCAGGACTGGGCCCAGATGATGGTGCGCATGTACCAGCGCTGGGCCGAGCGGCGGGGCTTCGAGTTCGAGATCGAAGAGGTGAGCGAGGGCCAGGAGGCCGGCATCCTGTCGGCCGGTTTCATCATCCGGGGTCGCTACGCCAACG
Organism: Actinomycetes bacterium; assembly: GCA_021816565.1. The sequence continues at coordinate 15,243 of JAKAXN010000062.1, read as the reverse complement.
GCCTGCTCGCCTCTGAGCGGGGGGTGCACCGCCTGGTGCGGATATCCCCCTTCGACGCCCAGGCCCGCCGCCAGACGAGCTTCGCCCTGATGAGCGTTGTCCCGTTCTTCGAGGATCTCTCCGGCGAGGTGCAGATCGACGAGAAGGATCTGCGCATCGACACCTACCGCTCCTCCGGGGCCGGCGGCCAGCACGTCAACGTCACCGATTCCGCAGTGCGCATCACCCACCTGCCCACCGGGACCGTGGTGGCGGTCCAGAACGAGCGGTCCCAGCACCAGAACAAGGCCAAGGCCATGCAGATCCTGGCCTCGAAGCTGGCGGAGCTGGCCCGCGAGGAGCGGGAGGCGGAGTTGGCCGCCCTGGCCGGCCGCAAGCCGCTGGTGGGCTGGGGGGCCCAGATCCGCTCCTATGTGCTGGCGCCCTACCAGCAGGTGAAGGACCTGCGCACCGAGTACGCCACCGGCAACGTCGACGCCGTGCTCGAGGGCGACCTGGACCAGTTCATGGAGGCCTACCTGCGCTGGCGCCGGGCCGGGGCCAACGCCCCGGAGGGCGACGGCTCGTCCTGAAGCCGTGACCTCTGGAAGCCGACCCCACAGGCTAGGATCAACGGTCGGTCTCCAGGGGGTCCAGCCGGTCGCAGATCTGTCCGTGTCCCGCCGCAACCCCCCGAAGGGGCCTCTAACCCCATGATCAAGCTCGACAACGTCACCAAGTCGTACAAGGGATCCACGGTCGCTCTGCGAGAGGTCAACGTGGACGTCCAGAAAGGCGAGTTCGTCTTCCTCGTGGGACCCTCGGGTTCGGGGAAGTCGACCTTCCTACGCTTGATCACCAAGGAGGAGCAGGCCGACGGCGGCCAGGTCTGGGTGGCCGGCAAGGAGGTCGGCTCGCTGTCGTCGTGGAAGGTCCCGTACCTGCGCCGCAACATCGGCTGCGTTTTCCAGGATTTCCGGCTTCTGCCCACCAAGACCGTCTACGAGAACGTGGCGTTCGCCCTGGAGGTGATCGGCCGGCCCCGAAACGTGGTCCGCTCCCAGGTCCCGCAGATCCTCGACCTGGTCGGCCTCGGCAAGAAGCTGTCGAACCTGCCCCACGAGCTGTCCGGCGGCGAGCAGCAGCGGGTGGCCATCGCCCGGGCCTTCGTCAACCGGCCCCTGATCCTGCTGGCCGACGAGCCCACCGGGAACCTGGACCCGGCGACCACGGCCGGCATCATGCGGCTGCTGGACCGGATCAACCGGACCGGCACCACCGTGCTCATGGCCACCCACGACAACGCCATCGTCGACTCAATGCGCCGGCGGGTGATCGAGCTCGACCGGGGCACGGTGATCCGGGACCAGGCCCGGGGCGTGTACGGGATGGGGGCCTGAGAGGTGGCCATCTCCAGCAGCTACGTCCTGCGCGAGACCGGCGGCAACCTGCGCCGCAACCTGCTGATGACGCTGGCCGCCATCGTCACCATGGCCGTGTCGCTCACCGCTCTCGGCGCCGTCCTGGTCATGCGCCAGGCCATCAACAAGGCGTCGGTGCAGTGGCGCGGGGGAGTGGAGATGGCCATCTTCCTGCAGCCCTCGGTGTCGGGTAACGAGACCCAGGCGATCAGCCACGAGCTGTCCACCACTCCTGGCGTCAAGACCTTCCACTTCGTGGACAAGCCGCAGGCCTACCAGGAGTTCAAGGACATCTTCGGCGGCAACAACGACATCGTCAGCGTCCTGACCGTCAAGGACATGCCCCCGTCGTTCCGTGTGGTGCCGACCAGGGCCCAGGACATCGCCCAGCTCGGTCGCCAGTTCCAGGGCCAGCCCGGCGTCCTCAAGGTCTCCTACGCCCAGCAGGAGATCGACAACCTGCTCAACCAGTTCAAGCGATGGCGCACCCTCGGTATCGCCCTGGCCGTGGGCGTCCTGGTGGGCGCCGTGGCACTGATCGTCAACACCATCCAGCTGGCCATCTTCGCCCGGCGGAGGGAGGTGGCGGTCATGAAGCTGGTGGGCGCCACCAACTGGTTCATCCGGGTGCCGTTCATGCTCGAAGGGTTCCTGCACGGCATGATCGGCGCCGTGATTGGCTTCGGTCTGACCTACGGCCTGCGCAACTGGATCGCCTCGTTCCTCCCCGACCAGACCATCCTGGGCACGAACCAGCTGTTCGTGACCCCCCAGGAGGCGGTTCTCACCGGGCTGGTGCTGCTGGTGGTGGGCGCAGCCGTCGGGGTGCTCGGCTCGGCCTTCGCCGTCCGGCGCTACCTGTCGGTCTGACGGGTTCTTCCTAGCCCCGGGCCGACCCGGCCACCTCGCGCACCGCGGCGGCCACCGCCTCGGGGCGGTCGTGGGGGATCAGGTGACCGGTACCGCCCAGTAGGTGGAGAGTGGCGGCCGGTATGGCCTGCTGGAGCCGGGCCGACACCTCCGGTTCGACGATGTGGTCGGCGTCGCCGTGGAGGATCACCGTAGGGGCGGCTATCGCCGCCAGGTCGGCGGAGAGCCCGTCCAGCTCGTCTATCAGCGCCCGCTGCTCGGCCACGAACGAGCGCCACACCGGGGCCCGGTTGCGGGTCAGCCTGGTCAGTGCCGTAACCGCCTCCCGGGCCCGCCCGGGGAGCCGCCGGTCGGCCACGGCCTGGACCCGGCGGCTCCCCAGCACCAGGCCCACCCCGCCGATGGCCGTCCCGGCGATCAGCTCGCCGACCAGCGGGGCGGCCAGGAGGCGGTCCTCCCAGCCGAAGGTCTCCCCCGGCCCGACCGACGCCACCAGCACCAGCCCGGCGACCCGCTCGGCATGGGCGGTGGCCAGGGCCAGCCCCACGGCCCCGGCCCAGCTGTGGCCCACCACGACGGCCCGGTCCACCCCCAGCCGGTCCAGCAGGGCGACGACCGCCGTGGCATTCCCGGCGAAGCCGGTGGCCGGCCCCCCGGTGGCGCCGTACCCGGGCCGGTCGGGAACGACCAGCGTGAAGTCGTCCCGGAGGAGAGCCGCCGTCCGTTGCCAGTCGGCGCCGGTGCCGGGCTGGCCGTGCAGAAGCACGACGGCGGGACCGGGGCCGCCCTTCACGGCGGCCTGCAGGGGCTTCACCAGGCCGGCCGGGGCGGCCCGGACCGTCCAGCCGTGCAGCCGGCCCGCTGGCTGGTCAGGCAAGCCCGAACCAGCCCAGCATGGTCTGGACGACCAGGGTGGCGGCCATGGCTCCCACCCCGACCACCGCGATGGTCGCCACCACCCGGAACACCGGGCCGTTGGCGGCGTCGCCGAGCAGCCGGCGCCGGTTGGCCAGTATGAGTATGAACACCAGGATCACCGGGGTGATCAGGCCGTTGAGGGTCTGGGTGTTGAGCAGCAGGTTGACCAGGTTGCCCGGCAGCAGGGCTACCAGGGCGCCGATGAGGATCTGGGCGCTGAACAGCGACAGGAACATCGGCGCGTCAGCGAACGACCGCGACACCGAGCGCTCCACCCCGAGCGCCTCGGACACCGCGTAGGCGGTGGAGAGCGGTACCACCGCCCCGGCCAGCATGGACGCCCCCAGCAGCCCGAGGCCGAACAGGGTCACCGACAGCGACCCGGCCACCGGCTGCAGGGCCTTCGCGGCGTCGTGGGCCGAGCCCAGGGGCATCCCGAAGTGGCCCAGGGCGGTCCCGGTGGCGATGATGATGAAGGCGCTGATGACGTCACCGAAGATGGCCCCCGAGACGGTGTCGATGCGCTCCAGGCGGTACTCGTCGGGACCGATGCCCTTGTCGGCAACCGCGGCCGCCACGTACAGCTGCATGTAGGGGGTGATGGTGGTGCCGATCAGGGCCACGCCCAGCAGGATGAACGACTTGGACGACAGGAAGTGGGGGACGAACAGGTTGGATCCGACGGCGCCCCAGTTCGGGTGGCCCAGGATGGCGGCGATGGGGTAGGCGAAGAACACCAGCGACAGGACCAGGAACAGCCGCTCGGCGTAGCGGTAGGACCCGAACATGACCAGCGCCCAGATGCCCACGGCGGCCACCGGGACCGATATGTACTTGCTGATCCCGAGCAGTTCCATGGCGGCGCCGATGCCGGCGAACTCCGACACCACCAGGCCGACGTTGGCCACCACCAGGAAGAAGAGTGCGAACGATGCCAGCCTCAGGCTGAACTCCTCGCGGATCAGCGCGGCCAGGCCCTTCCCGGTGAATGCGCCGAGGCGGGCGCACATCTCCTGGACCACCACCAGCCCCACCGTCACGAGCAGCATGAAGAAGAGGGTCCGGTAGCCGAACTGGGCCCCTGCCGAGGCGTAGGTGATGATGCCGCCGGCGTCGTTGCCGGCGTTGGCCGCGATGATCCCCGGCCCGGCGATGGCCAGGAAGGTGAACCACCGCCGTCGGCGCTTCCCGCTCGCGGTGTCGCCGGTGGAGACCGGCGGGCCGCCGGGCGGACGCACGTCGGTGGCCTCCGCGGTCACGACAGCAGCCTCGGGAAGTGGTGGCGGCCCCGCTCCGGGAGCAGGGCGTCGATGAGGTCGTCGGCCAGGATCCGTCCCACCGGCCGGTTGTCGGCGTCGACCACGACCACCGACGAGTGCCGGGTGTCGACCAGCCGCTGGGCCACCTCGGTGACCCCGGCGTCGGAGGGCACCGACACCGGGTCCCCCTCCGGCAGGAGGTCGCCGACCGGGCGGTCGTTGGTGGCTATGGCCAGGCCGTAGAGGGGCAGGTCGCCGATCAGCCGGCCGTCCTCGTCGACCACCGCGATACCGTCCACGTCGCCGGAGTGCTCCTGCTCCTTGCGCAGGCGCCGGCGGATGGAGCGCACCGTCTCGTCCGGGGTGGCCACCACCAAGGTGGTGGTCATGAAGCCGCCGGCCCGGTCCTCCTCGTAGCCGAGCAGGCCCGACAGCTGCTCCGCCTGGTCGGGGTCCATGTGCTCGAGCAGCTCCTCCCGCTCGACGTCCTCGAGGTCCCGGAGGGCGTCGACCGCCTCGTCGGGCTCCATCCGGGCCACCAGGGCCGCGGCCTCCTCGGGCGGGGTCTCCCGCAGCAGGGCGCCCAGTTCGTCGGGGTCCATCTCCTCCAGGGCGTCGGCGGCCTTCTCCGGCTCCAGGCTGGCCAGCAGCTCCTGACGGGCGTCGCGGCCCAGGTCCTCGAGGAGGTCGGCCAGCTCACCGGGTCGGAGGCGGCGCAGCTCGTCGTGGGACGCCCGCAGCCGGACGTTCGGGACCTCGCTCCCGAACGGCCGGATGGTGGCCCAGTCGATCACCTTCTCCGGGGTGGGGACCCCGCGCCACTTCTTGGGGCCGAGCCGGCGCAGGAGGGTCTGGGCGCTGATGTCCACCCCCACCAGCCGCAGCACCGGCGCCCCGGCCCCCGGGATGGGGGCGACGTAGAGGTCGGCCGGCCGGATGACCTGCACACCGTCCACGTCCACCAGCTGATGGTCGAGCACGTCGCGCCCGAGGAGCACCTCGCCCTCGCGCCGGGCGAAGTCCACCAGGCTCAGCCGGGCCGACCCGAGCAGGGTGACGTTGCTGCGCGCCACCGACGCCACCTGGGCCATGGGCGCGAAGGAGCGCCGGCCACCGATCTTCAGGACCAGGCCGGTGAGTGCCGGGTAGGCCTCCTGTCCGTCCCAGCGGGCGACCACGTCCAGCACCCGGCCCACCGGGTCCCCGGCCTGGTTGACCACCGGGCTGCCCACCAGACCGGCGACCGAGATGAGGCTGTCGCGGATGGACCGCACGGCCAGCAGGCGCTTCTGGCGGTGGCGCCGGGCGGTGCGGATCGGGCGGGTCGGGTTGGCGATTAGACGGGGGCGCTGCATCATGGCCGACCTCTACAGGGGACCCCGAGGGGTGATGGTGATAGCTGCTCGGGCGGTGAGCCAGGTCAAGCTACCAGCCGGAGTAGCCGGTCCCGTCCCTGATAGCCGCAGGTGGCGGCGTGTGTCGGCCGGGGTCAGGCCGGCCGGTTGACCAGGTGCTCGGCGGCCGTGTTGAGGTACCCGAGGAGCTGCACCTCGTCGAGCGGTGCCATGCCGGCTTCCTTGACTGCTTCGGTCATGTGGTGCAACCAGGCGTCGCGTTCGGCCGGGCCGATGGCGAAAGGGACGTGGCGCATCCGCAGCCGGGGTGCCCCCCGGGTGGCGTTGTAGGTGGCCGGACCGCCCCAGTATTGGACCAGGAACAGTTCCAGGTGGAGTCGGGCCGCTTCGAAGCCCTCCTCGTCGTCGGGGTAGAGGCGGCGCAGCACCGGGTCACCGGCCACCCCCTCGTAGAAACGTCGGGTGAGGCTCTCGAAGAATGGTCGGCCGCCGACGCGGTCGTAGAGCGTGGAGCTGTCGGTCATTTCGTGTCCGGGTCTTGACTGTGGGAGGTCCGGGCCGCGGGCCCGTCGGGGGCCCTCCCCCAGGGAGGATACCCGCCCGCCGGCTGCCCGCTACCTAGACTGACGTCGGTGCGCAGCCGGGGGAGGGCAGCGGGGATGGCGTCGGCTTCGACCCGACCGCGTCGGGGTGCCGCCATGGTGACCGTCGCGGTCGTGGCCGTCGTTCTCGCCGGCGGGTGCGGGTCGGGATCGTCGGCGGCGACGTCGCAGGCCGACAGCGCCTACCTCTCGCAGGTCCACGACCAGGCTCCCGAGATCGCCACGTACCGCAGCGACACCCAGCTGGTCAGGTTGGGCCACGCCGTGTGCGACGGCTTCGCGGCCGGTGCCTCCTACGTGGAGCTGGCCGACCGGATGGCTCTCCTCGAAGGGTCGCGCCCGCTGCCCTCACAGGATCTGGGTGCGGTGATCACCTCGGCGGTCGACAACTACTGTCCGAAGTACAGCGACCGGACGTCCTGACGGCTCGGGGCCGGTTCGGGGCCGGTCGGCTCCGTGTCGGGCCCCGGCGGCCGGGCCCCGGTCGTCCACGGCGTCAGGAAGGTGACCACCCGCTGGCCGAAGGCGATGTGGGTGCCCGGCTGGAGCACCCGCGGCTGGTAGGCCCGTAGCCTCTCCCACGCCGTGGACTCCGGGCCGTACAGGAACGTCCCGCCGGGAGAATCCCGGTCGGTCAGGACCACGTCCCAGTCGTGCAGGCGGATCTCGGCGTGGCTGGTCGCGACCTGGGTCCCCTGCAGGCGTAGCGGGCGGGCCAGGCCCCCCCTGACGGTCGGATCGAGCGTCGGGTCGGTCCCGACCAGGTAGCCGCTCTCCAGCCGGTACACCTCGCCGTCGTCGAGAACCAGACAGCCCAGCGCCGGGCGGGTCCCGCTGACGTTGTAGGCGTCCTCGTCGGTGATCGGCGTGTCGCAGCGCACGCACAGCGCCGTTCCGGGCCGGTTGAGGTGACCCCGCCGGCACACCACCCCGGCCACCACCGGAGCGCCCGGCACCGGGCGGCCAGGCGTGCCACCCGCGGGCAGCGGGGGGTAGGCCACCAGGCGCGACCTCACCTCGGCGGACCGCAGGTCGAGCCGGGCCGGTTCGTCGGGGAGGCCGGCGGTTCCCTCCGGTGGTGCCGGTTCGGCAGCCGCCGGCCCGCCTGCGGGGGCCAGCGCCGTCGGCGCGCCCCCGGCCGTCGGGCCGGCCGGAGACGGTTCGCCGATGACTCTTTCCCCGGGTGGTGGAACGGCTGCCGCTCCGCCCGCCGAGGGTCGCGGGGGAGCCGTTCCAGCGGTGGCCGGACCCGGGCCGACGGTCGCTGTCGGGGCCTGGCCGCCGGCCTCTGCCGAGGTCGGCTCGCTGCTCCGGGCCGGGACCAGGACGAACCCGCCGCCGGGGACCACGCCGGCCTCCAGGTCCCACACCGAGTCGGGCGAGATCGCCGGTAGGGACGTGCCGACGGGGGCGACAGCCAGGCTGGGCGAGGGCCGCAGGGCGGCACGCCGCCACCCCGGCCACGGGTCCGCGGCGATCCACCTGATGCCGTCCCACACCTGTACCGGACCGTGGAGAAGGGCCGTCCACCCCTCCGGGCTCGGGCCGACCACCGCGAAGGCCACGTCGGGCTCCGGGTCCCGGTCCTCGATGACCCCGGCCAGGTGGTCGGCCAGTTGCTGCCCGCCGGCCGTCGATCCCGCCAGGTTGCGGGCCGAGACGGCCAGGAAGCTGATCAGGCCGGGCGACGCGGACGGGGCCGCCCATGCGGCCACTGATCCGTAGCGGATCACCGTCCCGGGGCCGGCGGTCACCTCCAGGTGTTCGATCATCCGCCCACCCCCAGCGCGGTCAGCGCCCTGGCCACCTCTGCCGCGGTGTCCGGGCGATCCGCAGGGTCGGTGGCGAGGCAGCGACCGACCAGATCCCGGACCCCCTCGTCGAGGTCCGGGTCCAGCTCGGGGCGGGTGAACATGACCCGCTGCACGGCCGTGACCGGCTGGTCGGAGTCGATCCCCGGGTACAGCGGCCGGTCGCTGAGCGCCAGGTGCAGGGTGGCGCCGAGCGACCACACATCGCTGCTGCGCGCCGGTGACTCGCCCCGCAGCAGGTCCGGGTCGAGAGCCGACAGCGCCGGGGCGGACGTGGCCTGCACGGCGAAGCCCTCCGGCCGGTCGAGCCGGGGCGGGGCCAGGACCGGTCCGCGGGCGGTCAGGAGCACCGACTCCGGGCCGATGGAGCCGTGAGCCAGTCCGGCCTCGTGGAGGGCGTGGGCGGCTCGGGCCGCGGCGGCCACCGCCTCGATGCGGTCCGCCCCGCTCAGGGTCCCGGAGTCGGCGGCCGCCGGCTCGGCCAGGCTGCCGCCGGGGGCGGCCTCGCAGGTGATGTAGGCCCCGGCCCCGGCCCGGTCCATTCCCACCTCGATCAGGGCCCGCAGGTCCGGACCCGGCACGGCCACCAGCCGGACCATCGCGTCGCTCCACTGCGGCCAGCGGTCCGCGGTCACCGGCAGCTCCGCCACCTCCACCGGATCGTCCCATGCCAGGCGGGCCGGAGGGCGGCACAGGTACCGTGCCACTCCGCCCGGGGCTCCCGGCAGTACCTCCAGCACCTCGTAGTCGGCGATCGACGGCCGCAAGTGGTTCCTCCTCTTCCGCGCTCCACGAGCGTACCGGGACCCGGATCGGACCGGATGGAGCGAGATATCATGGAACATCATGAAAAAGGTGATGGTGTTCATGTGCCTGGGGGCGACCGCCTTCTCCCTGACCGGCCCGGTGATGGCCCTGATCGCAGTCGCCGCGTGGGGCCGGCCGTCCGCTCCGGCGGCCTGGACGGCGGGCGGGCCCACGGGCCCGCCTGTCCCGGCCCGGATGCTCCGCCTCTACGCCGCTGCCGCCGGCATCTGCCCGGGCCTGCCCTGGGAGGTGCTGGCCGCCATCGGCACCGTGGAATCGGCCAACGGGACGGCGTCGCTGCCCGGCGTGTCCGGGGGCCGCAACCCGGCCGGGGCGGAGGGGCCGATGCAGTTCGAGCCGGCGACCTTCGCGGCCTTCGACCGACCTGTTCCGCCCGGCGGGGTCTCGCCCCCCAGCCCCTACGACCCGGTCGACGCGATCTACGCCGCGGCGCGGATGCTCTGCGCCGACGGCGCCGGCGACCCGGCCCGTTTGGGGACGGCGGTGTTCGACTACAACCACTCGGCGTCCTATGTGGCCCGCGTGCTGGCCGTGGCCCGGTCGCTGGGCCTCGGCCCGGCTGTCCCGGCGCCGGTCGGGAGCCGGGCGGTCGAGTACGCCCTGGCCCAGGTCGGCACGCCGTACCGCTGGGGCGGCGAGACCCCGGGGGTGGGCTTCGACTGCTCGGGGCTGGTCCAGGCCGCCTACGCCTCGGCCGGCGTGCTCCTGCCCCGGGTGGCGCAGGACCAGTTCCGGGCCGGCCCGGCCGTGCCGGCTGCCGCCGCTCTGGCCCCGGGGGATCTGGTCTTCTTCGGCCCGACCCCGGCCACGGTCACCCATGTCGGGCTGGTGGTCGACCCGGCCGGCCTCATGGTCGACGCCCCCCACCCCGGCGCCGCCGTGCGGGTGGAGCCGTTCCCGACCGTGGTGGGCCGCCAGTGGGGTGGTGACCTGTACCTCGGGGCCACCGCTCCCGGCGCGATCGCCCCCCATCCGACAGGTGCCCCGCCCGGGCCCCATTAGGCTGGTGCCCGTGACGCAGACAGTCGCGGTCGCCAACCAGAAAGGTGGCGTGGCCAAGACCACCACAGTGCACTCGTTGGGCGCGGCGCTGGCCGAGAAGGGTCGACGGGTCCTGCTCGTCGACCTGGACCCCCAGGCCTGCCTGACGTTCTCCCTGGGCGTGGACCCCGACGCGCTCGAGGTCTCCCTCTACGAGGTCCTGATCGGCAAGGCGGACGTGACCGATGCCCGGCGCCACCTCGACGGCATGGACCTCCTGCCGTCGAGCATCGACATGGCCGGGGCCGAGGTGCACCTGCTCACCCGGCCGGGCCGGGAGTACGCCCTGAGCCGGGCGCTCGACGCCATCCGCAGCGATTACGACTTCGTCCTCATCGACTGCCCGCCGTCGCTCGGCATCTTGACCATCAACGGCCTCACCGCCGCCGGCGGGGTGCTGGTGCCGCTTCAGTGCGAGACCCTCAGCCACCGGGGTGTGGGGCAGCTCATGGAGACCATCGCCGATGTGCGGTCCTTCACCAACCCCGGCCTGGAGGTGGTGGGCGTGGTGGCCACCATGTTCGATCCCCGGACCCGCCTGGCCCAGGAGACCCTGGCCGCGGTCGGGACCAACTACGGGCTGGCCGTGCTCGAGCCCCCGGTGCCGAAGTCGGTGCGGGTGGCGGAGGCTCCCGGCCGGGGTTGCTCGGTGCTGCAGCACGCGCCGCGGTCCCCGAGCGCCGAGGCCTACCGGGCGCTGGCCGCGCTGATCGACTCGCAGCCCGCGGGCCGCAAGGGCCGCTCCCGGTGAGCGACCGGCCCGGTAACCAGTCAGGACCCGGTTCGCGGCCGGGCCGGCGGGCCCTGTTCTCGGGACCCTACGACTCGGGCCTGGCGACCGGTGAGGGCGGCGCCCCGCCGGAGCGGGCCGCCGGGGAGGGTCGCACCGGAGCATCCCGGACCGGCACCGCCGGGGACGAGCCGCGGGGCCGGCGGGCCTTCTTCTCCGGGGCTGCCCCGGCCGGCCGGACCCCCGGCCCGGCCGGCGCCGCCGACCAGGAGATCCACGCCGGGCTCACGACCGTCGTGGTGGAGTGCCGGACGTGCCTGGGCCGCACCCCGATGTCGCTGCCCGGTCTGGCCACGTCGCTGTTGCCCTCGCTGTGGCTGCCCACCAGGCCGTGGCCCCGCCTCATGCGCTGCCCGGCCTGCCAGCGGGTCTCGTGGTGCCGGATCGAGTGGCCCCGCCTGCGCGGTGTCGAGTGAGCTGACCGGCCCGATCTGCCCGTCTCAGGCGGTCAGCGATCCGATGATGCGGGCGGTGACCGGGGCCGGGGCGTCGACGACCAACCAGATCTCGACGTCGTATTTGTCGTTCCAGGCATTGATGACGGTGGCGGCGAAGCCGGGGCGGGTCATCCGGTAGGAGAAGGCGACCGCCGCGCCGGGAACGGCCACCGGGTGGCCGCCGGTCAGCTGGTAGGGCTCCGGCTGGGGCAGGCCGAACGCCTTGAGGGACGTCGGCTGCGCTTCGCCGATCACGGGGGGTGTGGTCCGGTAGCCGATGTGCTCGGCGGCCCAACCGCTGCGACCCGAGGTGTCCACGTCGCCGGTGCTGTCGGTGAACTCGCCGTTGTTGGACCACTGGGCCGGGACCACGTAGGAGAAGTAGCCATCCCTGTGGACCGAGTAGCCGGCCGGGGCGGTGATGGCCGGCCCCTTGGGCTGGTTGTTCGCGGCCTGGCGGGAGGCCAGCAGCGCCACCAGCAGGACCGCGATCGACGGTACGGCCACCCCGACCATCCAGCGGCGGTTGCGCCGGCGCGCCACCTTCTCCTCCGGGGTGAGCTCGAGCTGGCGCGACCGGGCCCGGTCCAGCGACGCCGAGCGGCGGGCCAGGCCCACCTCCGACGACGCCTCGTCGGGGCGCTCCCATGGCTGGGGCAGGTCACTCACGCCTTTCATGGTCTCATGCCCGGCCGGCTATCGGCCATGCAGCCCCGGGCCCGGACGCGCCAACCGGCACAGGAAAGCCCCGTCGGGTGCCTCTCCTGTGCCGGTTGGACGGATCGCCGTCGGTGGCTGAAACGCCGTTTCTCTGTGGGACCGCCTCGTCCCGGATCACGCCGCAACGCGACCCGGCCATAGGGCCGGCCGATGTGCGCCGCCACCACGACGATCGCTGGTAAGGGCCCTGCCCGCTCCTGGCGGGCCGAGCCCCTCAACAGCGGGGCGGACCGTCCTCCTCGGACGAGCTCCGTGTTGCCACAGTGCCCTCCTTTCCGTGCCAGTCGGGGCTTCCGACATCCCGGTCGATCGACCTCAATTGAAGCCCCCGGGCCGGGGTGTGTCAAGGGTCATATGCCGCGCCGGCCGGCAGGGTGGTGGACCACGCGCCGCCAGATGAACCGCCCGATGGCGGCCAGGATGGCCAGCCGGACGACGAATCCGACCAGATGGAACACCAACCCGACGGCCCACAGGGCCGACCCGAACACGAGGGAGGCCACCATCGCGATGAGCGCCACGGCCACGACCATGCGCAGCAGGCTGGGCCCGTGGCGGCCGGTCTCCGGGGCCGGCCCGGGGGGATACGTCGGGCCGGCGGTGGGATCGTACGGGAAGTTGTACATGGTTCCTCCTTGCCGGTTCCAAGCTAAGGCGGCCCGGCTCGGCCGGCATCGTCCGGGGGGCGGATTCGCCCTCCTCCCGGAGGGGGATTCCGGCCGCCCCGGCCCTGCGGTCAGGCCCCCGGCCCCCGGCCGGGCTCCACCAGGCCCTCGTCGTAGGCGAGCACCACCGCCTGGATCCGGTCCCGTACCCCCAGCTTGGTGAGGATGTGGTTGACGTGGGTCTTGACCGTGGTCTCGCTGATGTACAACCGCTCACCGATCTCGGCGTTGCTGGCTCCCCGTACCACCTCTCGCAGCACGTCTATCTCCCGGTCGGTGAGCTCGGCGAAGCGGCCCGGGACGGTGCCGGGGGAGATGTGCTGGCGGGGCCCCCGGGCGAACTCGTCGAGCAGGCGTTTGGTCATGCGGGGCTCGACCAGGGCGTTGCCGGCGTAGGCGGCCCGGATGGCCGACACCAGGTCCTCGGGTCGGGAGGCCTTCAGCAGGAAGCCGCTGGCGCCGGCCCGTACCGCGGCGAAGAGATGCTCGTCGAGGTCGAAGGTGGTGAGGATCACGACCTTGGCGCTGCTGCCGGCGGTCAGGCGCCGGCACGCTTCCACTCCGTCCATGTGGGGCATCCGCACGTCCATCAGCACCACATCGGGACGCAGGCGGAAGGCCTCCTCGACCGCTTCGGCTCCGTCAGCCGCCTCGCCGACCACCTGCAGGTCGTCCTCGGCTTCGAGCACCAGGCGCAAGCCCCGCCGGACCATGGCCTCGTCGTCGGCGATGAGCAGGCGGATCACCGCAACAGTGTGTCCGCTCGGACCGGACCGGCGCGCCCCCGGGCGGCCGATGGGGCCCGCCGGCTGCGGGGCGACGACGGTCCTCAGGCCACGTCGAGGAGGATCACCGGGATGGTGGCGTAGACCCGCCATCCGGGCCCGGGCCGGCGGGGACCGGCCTCCAGGGTGCCGCCCACTGCGGCCAGGCGCTCCTGCATGCCGACCAGCCCGTGTCCGGACCCGCCGGGGCGGCCCGGGCCCGGGCGGGCGGCGGGCGGGGCGCCGGGGCCCTCGTCGTCCACGAAGACCGTTATGGCGGCCGGGGAGAAGATCACCTGGATGTCGATGGGGGCGTCGCCGGCGTAGCGGACGGAGTTGGTGAGGGCCTCCTGGACCACCCGGAACACGGTCATCTCCACGCTGGCCGGCACGGCCGGGGGCTCTCCCAGCACCTGGAAGCGGACCGTTCGGCCGGTCTGGCGTACCGCTTCCACCAGGCCCTCCAGGTCTGCGATGCGCGGCAGCGGCGAGCGGCCCACCGGTGCCGGCCCAGCCGGCGCCGCGGCCCCCGCGGCGTTGCCGGCGGCGGCGCCGATGGAGGCGTCGGCCCCCCTCAGGACGGCCAGCATCCCCTCCAGCTCGTTGAGCGTCTGGCGGCCGGTCTCCTCGGCCGCTTCCAGGGACTCGGCGGCCGAGGCCGGGCTGCGGGTCGAGACGCGCCGGGCCGCGGCTATCTGGATGGTCATCAGGGACACGCCGTGGGCCACGATGTCATGCAGCTCCCGGGCGATGCGCACCCGCTCCTCGGCCACGGCCAACTGGGCGCTGCGGTCCTCCTCGACCATCAGCCGGCGGGCCCGGTGGATGAGCAGGCCCACGCCCACCGATATGACCAGAAGCGGCCAGAACAGGGCGGCCGTGACCCGGAACACGCCGGCGCTGTCGAGCATGAAGGCTGCGCCGATCAGCAGGAAAAAGGTGCCGAGCGCCACCCTGGAGGTCCGGTACTGGTAGGTGGCCACCGGACCGTTCACCGCCGGCTGCACCCGGACCCGTCGATGATCACGGCCCCCGCCATCTGGCGGACGGTCACGGTGACAGGCTCGGCCGGGCCCGAGCCGAACAGGGCGTTGACCCCGGCTTCGAGGCCCTGGGCCTGGGGGGTCCCCTCGACGCACACCCGCCCGGCCAGCACCCGGGCGTGCACCTCGACGGGTATGCCGGGCGGGGTGTCGATGTGGGTCTCGCCGGCGGCGCTCTCCACCTTGACCGCCCCGCCGGGCTTCAGGCCCCGGGCGTCGACGCTCAGGTTGCCGAAGCCGCCGTAGACCGTCTGGCCGGCGGTGGCGGTGCGCTGCATGGTCCCGAACTGGACGTGGTCCAGGGTGCCGGCGATGCCGAGCGTGCCCGAAGTGGCGACCAGGACCACCACCAGGGCGGCCCCGACCCACAGAGGCCACGCCCGCCGGCTGAGGCTCCAGTCGGTGCGGGCGGTCAGGACCACTGCCGCCCCGAGGAGCATCAGGCCGACGGCCACCACCCCCTCCAGGGGAACCCGGACGGCGTGGAGGGCCCCGAGCAGCCACGCCGAGCCGAACAGCACTACGAGCGCGCCCAGCAGGGTGGTGGCGTCCCACCGGTGGCGGACCGGCGGCCGGGCCGGGCGGCGCGCTCGGGGAGCCCGGGACGTACCTGCCGGCGGTCCGGAGCCCCGCCACGCGCCCGGGCCGCCCACGGGCCGGGCGCGTGGCGGGGCTCCCCAGCGTGGGTAGTCGCCCCAAGCTCCCCGGTGGGTCCGGCCCCGCCGGAAGTCCTCGCCGAA
>JAKAXN010000516.1 GCA_021816565.1 Actinomycetes bacterium | reverse complement strand
GGGATCCGCACGAACATCGCCCGCAACGCCCGCATCAAAGACAGCGCCCGGGAGGCCACCGCCGGCAAGGACCCGGCCATGGAATTCGACCGGTTCCTGCGGACCAGCCCCGACAAGGCGGCGGCCAGGATCCTGGCCGGGGTCGACGCCGACAAGGCCCGCATCCTGGTGGGGCCCGACGCCTACGTGATCGCCGCCCTGCCCCGCCTCCTCGGCGGTCGCTACGTCGACATCTTCGCCCGGGTGGGGCGGCGGGCGGTCGGGCGTTGACCGCGGCGGCACCCGATCGGGGGCGCCGCCAGAGACGGCCGACCGGCGACGACCGGGAGCGCGACATCCTGGCCACGGCCGAGCGACTGCTCGAGGAGCGCAGCCTGAGCGAGATCTCCGTCGACGACCTGGCCCGGGGCGCCGGCATCTCGCGCCCGACGTTCTACTTCTACTTCCAGTCCAAGGAAGCGGTGATCCTCACCCTGCTCGACCGGGTGGCCCAAGAAGCCCGGGCCATCCGGGAACGGGCCCTGGAGCGGGCCGGCGAGGACATACCCGAGATCTGGCGCCAGGGCCTGGTGAGCATCCTCGAGACGTTCCGCCAGCACCGGGCCCTCATGCTGTCGGTGGCGCTGATGAGCGCCGACAGCGAGGAGGTGCGCGAACTGTGGGGCGAGATCATCGAGGGCTTCGTCAACGACGCGGTCATGGGTATCGACGCCGAGCAGGAGCGGGGGGCGGCCCTGTCGGGGCTGTCGTCGCGCGACATGGCCATCGCCCTCAACTGGATGACCGAACGGGTCTTCCACGCGGCCCTGTCCGGGCAGGAGCCCTCCATCGAGGAGGACCGGGCCCTCGAGGTGGTCCTGCGTATCTGGAGCCGGGCCATCTACGGCAACGACGGGCTCGGGGCGGCCCAGCCCTAGGCCCGGGCTCCGCCGGCGGCCCGGCGCCTACCGGGCCCGGCGGGACCGGGCCCACCGGGCCGGGCCGGGCCGGGCGCGGGGCACTAGGTTCCGGGGCATGAGTGGGGACGGAAGCGGGGAGGCCAGCGGGCCGCTGGCCGGCGTGAAGGTGGTCGAGCTGGGGGTGTGGGTGGCCGGACCGGCGGCCGGGGGCATCCTGGCCGACTGGGGGGCCGACGTGATCAAGATCGAGCCGCCCGGCGGCGACCCGGCCCGCATGTTCGCCCAGATGCTGGGCGGCGACCTGCCGTCCAACCCGGTGTTCGAGCTCGACAACCGCTCCAAGCGCAGCGTCGCCCTCGACCTGTCCCAACCGGCCGGGAGGCGGGTGGCCGAGCAGCTGGTAGCCGAGGCCGACGTGTTCGTGACCAACATCCGCCCGGCCGCCCTCCAGAAGCTGGGTCTCGACCCCGACACGCTGCGCTCGCGCCATCCCCGGCTGGTCTACGCCATCATCACCGGCTACGGGCTGAGCGGACCCGAGGCCGACCGGCCGGCCTATGACATCGCGGCGTTCTGGGCCCGGTCCGGGCTGGCCGCGTCGCTGACGCCGCCCGGCGGCGACCTGCCGTTCCAGCGGGGCGGGATGGGCGACCACTCGGTCGGGGTCACGGCGGCGGGGGCCATCAGCGCGGCCCTCTACGCCCGGGAGCGCACCGGGCGGGGGGATCTGGTGTCCACGTCGCTGCTCCGCCAGGGGGCCTACACCATCGGATTCGACGTGAACGTGGCCCTCATGTGGGGGCTGCCCATCCGGATCGGGACCCGGGACACCGCCGCCAGCCCGACCCTCAACAACTACACCGCCGGCGACGGCCGGCGCTTCTGGGTGGTGGGCCTGGAAGGCGACCGGCACTGGCCGCCGCTGGCCCGGGTGGCCGGCCATCCCGAGTGGATCGACGACGAGCGCTTCGCCGACGGGGCGGCCCGCCGGCGCCACTCGGCGGAGCTGATCGCCATGCTGGACCGGATCTTCGCCGGCCGTCCGCTGGCGGAGTGGGCCGAGGTGTTCGCCACCGAGGCGGACTTCTTCTGGGCGCCGGTCCAGAGCGTGGAGGACCTCCTGGGCGACGCCCAGTTCGCCGCCGGGGGCGGCCTCGTCGAGGTCCCCGACGAGACCGGCACCCTGACCATGGTGGCCACCCCGGCCGACTTCGCCGAGCGACCGGCCCGGCCCCGGTTCCGGGCGCCCCGGGTGGGCGAGCACACCGTGGAGGTGCTGCGCCGGCTGGGATACGGCCCGGCCGACATCGACGCCGTGGTCAGCGAGGGGGCTTCCGGGCCAGCAGCTGATCCTGATCCAGCCCGGTGAAGGAGCGGAAGTCCGGGCCGGCCCTCAGGTGGTGGCCGCCGTCGACGGCGATGGCCTGCCCGGTGATGCGGGCCGAGTCCGGCCCGAGCAGGAAGCTGACCACCGAGGCCACCTCCCCGGGCTCGGTGGTGCCACCGAGGGGCGTGTTGTCCAGGTAGCTGGCGAACACCTCGCCGTCGCGGGGTATGGCCGCCATCAGCTCGGTGGTGACGAAACCCGGCTGCACGGAGTTGAAGCGGACCCCGGCCGGGCCGTACTCGTCGGCGGCGTTGCGCATCATGTGGTCTATCCCGGCCTTGGCCACCGGGTAGGCCCCGAAGACCCGGTGGGTGACGTGCCCGGCCAGCGAGGACATCCCGACGAACGAGCCCCCGCCGGCGGCCACCATGGCGGGCACGGAGTGCTTGACGCACAGCATGGTGCCGAGCACGTTGAGCTGCAGCACCCGGAGGAACTCGGTGACGTCCTGGAGGTGATAGGGGGCCAGCCCCCCACCCCCGCCGGCGTTGGCCACCACCCCCCTGAGGTTGCCGGCGGCCTCCCCGGCCGCCTCCACCGCGGCGGCCACGTCGCCCTCCACGGTGACGTCGGCGACCCGGTAGGCGACCTTCAGGCCCTCGCCGGCCAGGTCGTCCACCACCGAACGCAGGCTGTCCTCGGTCCGCCCGCAGATGGTCACCACGGCCCCGTCGCGGGCCAGGCGGGCGGCGCAGGCCCGGCCGATACCGGTCCCGCCGCCGGTCACCAGGACGCCGGCGCCTTCCAGAGAAGCTGCGGTCATCTGCTCCCTCTCCCCTCCCCCGTCTCGGGGGTGAACTCGATGTGGACCTCCCGGTAGGTCCGGGTGAAATGGCCGGGCACGAACTCCGGCTCGGGCCCCGGGGCCAGCCGGATGTCCGGCAGCCGGCGGAGGAGCTCCTCGAAGAGGACCCTCAGCTCGAGGCGGGCCAGGTTGGCGCCCAGGCAGAAGTGGGTGCCGAAACCGAATGCCACATGGTGGTTGTGCGAGCGGGTCACGTCGAAGTCGTCGGGGTCGTCGAACACGCTCTCGTCGCGGTTGGCCGACCCGTACATGAGCAGCACCTGCTCCCCGGCGCGCAGCTCCCGGCCGTGGAGCTCGTGGTCGGCGGTGACGGTGCGGCGCATGTTGGAGATGGGGGTGGACCACCGGATGAACTCC
>JAKAXN010000061.1 GCA_021816565.1 Actinomycetes bacterium | reverse complement strand
TTGCACGGCGACCGCCTGCCCGGCCGGCCCGGTTCCTCCGATAACCCCGATTTGCATCGTCGCAGGATAGGTTGCGCCCGTGGTCCTGCGTAAAGCCCGCCGCCCGGCCCGGCCGTCCCGGCTCGGTCAGCCGGCCCCTCCCATCAGCGGCGTCAGCCCGGCCGGAGAGCCGGTGTCGGTGGACCCCGAGGGCTGCACCGTCTATTTCCTCACGTCCTCCTGCAAGCCGTGCCGGCCGGTGTGGCCGACCCTCTCGGGGGCGGGGCTGGTGGTGGTCACCCCCGACCCCTCGGCCGAGAGCCGGCGCAAGGTGGCGGAGCTGGCCCCGCCGGGGGTGACGGTGGTGATGTCGAGCGACGTCTGGTTCGCCTATGCGGCTGGTCCGGCCCCGTGGAAGGTGGTGGTGGCGGGCGCCACGGTGATCTCGGAAGGCCCGGCCGGGCCCTCCTGAAGGACCGGGGTGCCCGGGCCCCGAAGGCGCGGCGGGCTCACGCCAGGCCGGCTCGCAGAGCGTCGACGGCGCCGACGATGGCCCCGAACACCTCCGGGACCGGCCGCTCCCCGTCGACGTCGACCACCAGGTCCCGAGCGGCGTAGAACTCCAGCATCGGGGCCGTTTCCGAGTCGTACACGTCCAGCCGGTGCCCGATGACCGACTCGGTGTCGTCGCCCCGGCCCTCGCGGCGGGCCCGGGCCAGCAGCCGGCGGCGCAGCTCGTCGCGGCCGACCTGCAGGTGCACCACCGCCTGGAGCTCCACTCCCGACACCTGCTGTGCCACCCGGTGGGCCTCCTCGGCCTGCGACAGGGTCCGGGGGAAACCGTCGAGGACGTAACCGCCACGGGCGGCGGCCTCCAGGATGGGCCTGGCGAGCATCTCCAGCACCAGCCGGTCCGGGACCAGGTCTCCCCGGGACAGGTAGGCGGCGGCCTCCTCACCGATCGGGGTACCGGCCTGGACCTCCCGGCGGAACAGGTCCCCGCTCGAGAGATGGGCGATTCCGTAGTGGGCGGCCAGCTGGGTGGCCTGGGTCCCCTTTCCCGCCCCGGGGGGAGCGACCATCAGGAGGCGCATCGGACGACCCTATCCCGCCGGCCGGTCGGCTGTCCGGCGGCCTGCTCCAGTTGAGACGATTCACGTGACCCGGGGATCGTCGGGCACCGGATCGAGGCCCGCAGCCATGGTCGCGGCCATCCGCTCCACTGCGTCGAAGCAGTCGGTGTAGCGCGTGTAGAGGGGGGCCGGGCCCAGCCGGATCACGTCCGGGGTCCGGAAGTCGGGTACCACCAGGCCGCGGTCCACGAGCGTCCGGCACCACGGCCAGGCCCGGGGGTGGGCGACCGACACGTGGGCGCCCCGCTGAGCGGGCCGGCGGGGGCTGGCCAGGCGGGCCCCGAGCGGGACCAGCTGCTCCTCCACCAGCTCCACCAGCATGGCGGTGAGCTTCTGGGACTTGTCCCACAGGCGATCGAGGCCGGCCTCGGCCATGAGCGCCACCGAGGCGTCCACGGCCAGCAGCCCCAGCACGGGTGGGGTGCCGGTGAGAAACGACGTGGCCCCGGCCGCCGGTTCGTAACCGGGCGCCATATCGAACTGGCGGGCCCGACCGAACCATCCCCAGATCGGCTGGCGCAGCCGGTCCTGGAGCCTCCGGTTGACGTAGAGGAAGCCGGGCGCGCCGGGGCCGGCGTTGAGGTACTTGTAGGTGCACCCGACCGCCAGGTCGGCGTCCCACCGGTCCAGCGCGACCGGCACGGACCCGGCGCTGTGGGCCAGGTCCCAGAGCACCAGGGCGCCCCTGTCGTGGGCGGTGGCGGTGAGGGCGGCTCCGTCCATCCGGGCGCCGGAGCGGAAGTTGACGTGCGACAGGCACACCAGGGCGCAGCGGTCGTCGATGGCCGCCTCGATGGCCTGCCGGCGGGCGTCGACGTCCTCATCGCCGTTCTCACCCCCGGGCACCAGGACCAGGCTCCGGCCGGTCGCGGCCGCCAGTCCCTCCAGGACGTAACGGTCGGTCGGGAAGTCCGCGCCGTCCCCGACGATGACGTCGCGTCCGGGCCGGGCGGCCAGGGCCGCAGCCGCCAGCTTGTACAGGTTGACCGTGGTGCTGTCGCACACCAGGACCTGGCCGGGTCCGGCGCCGAGCAGGCTGCCCAGGCGGTCCCCCACCGCCGCCGGCAGGTCGATCCACGACTCCCAGCCGCCCACCAGGCGGCGGGCCCATTCCTCCGCCCCGGCCCGCAGCGCGTCGAGCACCGACCGGGGGGGCCGGCCGAGGGAGTTTCCGTCCATGTAGACCGGCCCGGCGTCGTCGATGTCGAAGGGGCTCCGGAACGGGGCCAGCGGATCCACCCGGTCCATCTCCGCGGCGGTGGCTCTGTCCATGACCCCGATCCTGCACCATGGCCCGGCCGGCCGGCGGGACGCTCAGCTGAGGCGGCCGACGAGCAGGAGAACCGCGACGGCCGCAGCCATCGACACCGGGGCCGCCACCAGGCCCATCCGCACGGTGCGGCGCACATCGGGGCGGGCCCCCGAGATCCGGGCGGCGTTGTACCACAGCACCCATGCCAGCGAACCGGATACGAACAGGTTCGGGCCCAGGTCCAGTCCGATCAGCAGCGACAGTGGGTGCGCCGGGGGCCGGGCCGAGAGGAGGGAGGCGGCCGGCAGATTGTTCATCAGCACGGTCGACAGCCCGCCGACCCCGGCGGTGGCCCACGGATCCAGGTGGCTGAGCGCGCTGGCCGGGACCGTCCAGTCCCGGCCCAGGGCTCCGAGGGCGACGGCCAGGCCGAACAGCCCGACCAGGACGGGCAGGCCCAGCACCTGGCGGGCCGCCCGGATGGACGTGCGGCCCTGGAGCAGCCGGACGGTGGCCGCGGCCAACCCGACCGCGGCCACCTCCGGCGCCGGGTCGGAAAGGGTGAGGATGAGCACCACGGAGGCGGCGATGGCCAGCAGGCCCAGTCCCAGCACCGGTGTCTCCGCCTCCCCGTCGGAGGACACCCGGCGGCGCAGCGACGTCCGGCCGAACCAGGCCACCACCCCGGCGGTCACCACGCCGGCGACCGCCCACGGCAGGGCCATGTGGGCGGCGAAAGCGCCGCCCGGGATATGCACCCCGCCCAGCACTATCAGGTTGGTGAGGTTGGAGCCGGGCAGCAGCAGTGACCCGGCGTTGGAGAGCAGCAGGCACGCCGGTATCAGAACGGCGGCGTCGTCGCGACGCCGGGATCCGGTGTGCACGGCGATGGGCGTGAGGAACGCCACCGAGGTGTCCAAATTCATCAAGGCGGTGACCACCATCACCAGCCCGGCCATCCCGGCGAAGAGCACACCCCCGGTGCTGCAGGCGCCGGCCAGCCGCTGCCCGGCGGCCGCGAAGAGGCGGTCCTCGGCGGCCACCAGGCCCACCAGCAGCAGGCCGGCCACGATCACGAAAGCCGGCCAGGTCTGGGCCGCAGCGGAGCGGGCCGCTCCGGGGCTGGCGACGGACGCGGCCAGGGCGGCCGCGCCGCCGGCGCCGGCCAGGTACCACGTCCATCGCTGCACCCGCTGAAGGTACCGGGCGGTGGCTAGCCTCCGGGACCGATCCCGATCCCGGAGGAGCCGACATGCAATCAGGACGTTTCGCCGACGACCGGCTGGCCTACCGGGCCTGGCCGGTCGACGACCCCGCCGGCCAGGTGGTCCTGGCCCACGGCTTCGCCGAGCACGGCGGGCGCTACGCCCACGTGGCGGCTGCGCTCAATGCGGCCTCACTGTCGGTATGGGCGCCCGACCACCGCGGTCACGGGCGGTCCCAGGGCGAGCGGGCCAACATCGAATCGGTGTGGGCGGCGGTGGACGACCTCGACCGGTTCGTGGACCTGGTTCGCTCGCAGGCTCCCGACGGGCCCCTGTTCCTGGTCGGTCACTCCATGGGCGGGCTGATCGCCACCGCGTACGCCGAGCAGCACCAGGACCGCCTGGCCGGCCTGGTTCTCTCCGGCGCGCTGGTCCATGTCGCGCCGGAGCTGGTCGCGCTGGCCGAGGCCGAGGAGATCCCGGATCTGGGCCTGGCCGACGCGGTCTCGCGTGACCCGGCCGTGGTCCAGGCCTACAAGGACGACCCCGAGGTGTACCTGGGGCCGCCGCCCCGGGGGTTCCTGCAGGCCGCCGGCCAGGTCGAGGAGGTCAGGCGGCGCCTGGCCGAGCTGCGGCTGCCGGTTCTGGTCATGCACGGCAGCGCCGACCTCCTGGTCAGCCCGCAGGCCCTGCGGGACCTGGTGGCGGGGGTGTCCAGCGAGGACCTGACCGCGATCCTGTGGCCGGGCCTCTGGCACGAGATCTTCAACGAGCCGGAGAAGGACCGGGTCATCGGGTCCATGGTGCGCTGGATAGGGGCCAGGCTGGCGGCATGAGCCTGGTCCTGCAGGTCGTGGACGCATTCACCGACCGCCCCTTCGCCGGGAACCCGGCCGCGGTGGCCGTGCTCGCCGGGTTCCCGCCCGACCGGTGGATGCAGAAGGTGGCGCTCGAGATGAACCTCTCGGAGACGGCGTTCGTCGTCGGCCGGGGCGACGGTGAGTACGACCTGCGGTGGTTCACCCCCGAGGCGGAGGTGGACCTGTGCGGCCACGCCACCCTGGCCTCGGCCCACGTGGTCGGAGGCGGCCGCTTCCATACCCGAAGTGGGGTCCTCACCTGTCGGAGCGTCGGCGGGGACCTGATCGAGATGGACTTCCCGGCTGACCCGCCGGCCGCCGTGGACGCCCCGCCCGGCCTGCAGTCGATCCCCTCGCGCTCGTGGGCGAAGGGCCGTTTCGACCTGCTGGTCGAGCTACCCGACGCAGCTGCGGTGCGGGGTTTCGAGGCGGACATGGCGGCCATCCGCTCGCTGGACTGCCGGGGGCTGATCGTGACCGCCGCCGGCGACCGCCCCGGCGTGGACTGCGTCAGCCGGGTCTTCTGCCCGGCGGTGGGCGTGCCCGAGGATCCCGTGACCGGCTCCGCCCATTGCACCCTGGCGTGCTACTGGGAGGCCCGGACCGGTCGGTCCGAGCTGGTCGGCTACCAGGCCTCGGCCCGGGGCGGGACGGTGCGGATGCGCCGCGCCGGGGACCGGGTGGCGCTCGGCGGGCGGGCTGTGACCGTCTCGGAGGTCCGCTTCGCCGCCGATCCGGCGCTCGGATAGCAGGGCCCGGGGTGCCGGCGCCGGCGCAGGTCGGCGAAGGCGGAAAAGGCCGCCGGTGCCTCATGCGGTCCCCGGCTCCGGCCGATGGACGGTCCATGGTCTCCACGCAAGGCAGGCGATGACCCCAACGGTGATCGCCGGCCGCCGGCCGGTGTTCGGCACCGACCTGACGGTGGTCGGCTACCGGCCCGGGGTGGCCCGATGGGGGCCGGCAACTGCGGACGGCGGGCCCGTCACCCGGGCCGACGAAGCCGAGGTGCTCACGGAGGAGCTGGCCGGTCGCCACGCCGGACGCCCCGGCTGGGAGCGGCTGTGCGCCGGGAAGCTGATCTACACCACCCCCTCCCTCCGGTTCGTCAGCGGGGAGGAGACCCTTCCCCTGCCGCCGGAGCGGACCGTCCTGCTGGTCGGGCCGGCCCGGGCCGGCGACCCCGACGTGGTGGACGGGTACCGGCGGCTGGCGGCCCGGGGATTCCTGGTGGCGGTCGACGGCCTCGACGCCTTCGCTGCGGACTCCCCGCTGCTGGAACTGTCCACCTTCGCGTTCGTCGACTTCCTCGGCCTGCCGAGCTTCGGGCTGCGCGGCCTGCTGGACCTGGCCCACGCCTCGGGCATCCGACCGGTGGCCGTGGGCGTGGACGACACAGCCCGCATGGCCATGGCCCAGCACGCCGGGTTCGACATGTTCGAGGGGCGGATGCTGTCGCGCCCCCTGTCGGCCCGGCCCGACGCCCTCACACCGGGGCGCCTGACCGTGCTGCGCATGATCGAGGCGGTCAACGACCCCCGGACCAGCGCCACGGACCTGCAGAAGTTGGTCGAGGCCGACGCCGGGCTCAGCTACCGGCTGCTGCACGTGTCCAGCCTGGGCGCGTCGGGAGGTCTCCGCCGCCCGGTGCAGTCGGTCCGGGAGGCGACGGTGCTTCTCGGCCGGGAATGGATGTACCGGTGGCTGGTCCTGATGCTCGTCGCCGATGCCAACCAGGGCGCGCCGGAGCAGATCACCATGGCCATGTCGAGGGCCCGCATGGCCGAGCTGGTGGCCGTAGCGGGCCGGGCCGCACCGGCCGACGCGGCCTTCACGGTCGGTCTGGTCTCCGCCCTCGACCTGGTGCTGTGCGCCCCGCTGGCCGACATCGTGGCCAAGCTGGCCATCACCGAGGACCTGGTGCAGGCCCTCCTCCACCGGCGGGGTCGGCTCGGCGAGGTCCTGGACGACGTGCTGGACTGGGAGACCGGCAGCCCCCCGGAGCGGCCCCGCTCGGGCGTGGACCACCTGGTGCTCGAGCAACTCTACGTCGATGCCGTGGGCTGGGCCGAGGGGCTGATGGACACGCTCGCCGGCGCCGACCGGGCCGCCTGACCGACGGCCCCGGGATGCCGGGGCCGTCCTACAGCCGGCAGCCCTCGCCGATGATCGAGCCGACCGGGACCGCCATCTGGCACCACACCCGCTTGTGGCCGGTGCTGGCCGGCTGCTGGCCCCACCTGGTGGCCAGCGCCTCCACGATGTGCAGACCGCGACCTCCGGATTCATCGGGTCGGCGCAGGACGGCCGCCAGTGGCGAGTCGTCCTCCACCGCCAGCTCGATGCTGTCGCGATGGGCGGTGATCTCCACCACGATGTCGCCCGAGCAGGCCTTCACCGCGTTGGTCAGCAGCTCACTCGACAGCAGGATCAGGTCGTCCAGGCTGGCCGCGGCCGGGTCGCCGGGGCCGACGCCCCATTCCTCGAGGACCTGGGCGACGAACCGGCGCCCGGTGCGGGCTGCTTCGGGGGAGCAGGAGAAGCGGTTGAGGGCATGTCGACACACTTGAGCTGCTCACCTCCGAACAAGCGGGCAGTGGATACCCGGCACCTGCCACGGTGAAACGGGGTCCCTGCCAGGAGTTGCCGCACCGCGGCGCAGACTTCGGGGGAATGGGGCCATGCCCGGCCGCTACCCGGCTGCGGCGGGCCCGGTGCCGGTCACGACCGGCCTGGATCCGGTGTCGCCGTCCCCGCAGTCACCCTCGTCGCCCCCGCCGCAGGAGATGTCGCCGACCGCCAGCCGGTGCAGCTGGAAGCCGGTCACGCTCAGGCGCCCGAAGTCCGCCACGACCAGGTTCAGGGACCCGGAGCACTGCAGGGTCACGTCCTGGGGCCGGCACGAGGGGTCGGTCACCGAGCTCGGGGCCGTCCGGGCGACGAGCTGCAGCCTCATGGTGCTGAACCCGGTGGCATCACCGGGATTGGTGGCGGTCACCACCACGCCGGAAGTGGACTGCCCGCCCGCGGCGGAGGCGGCCGGGGCGCCGCCGCCCACCAGGCCCCCGGCCAGCGTCAGAGCTCCGAGCCCGGCGCTCCAGGAGGTGATCGCGCGTCCCATGTCGCCTTCCTCCTCCGGCGCCCGGAGCAGGGCCCGGGGCGCCCTCCGCCGGGCCCACGCCTGACCGACGACGGGATGGCCGGTGGTCTGCGGTTCCAGCCCCCGTGGTCGTTGTGACCCGGATCTGAAGTGGACTTTCGCGCCGGACCCGCGGCCGGGGCCCGGGTCTTTCTGCTCTTTGCGCCCGGGTCGGGAGGGCGTTGCCTCGACCTACCGGCGGCGACTGCGGGAGTGGGCGCTACAGGAATCGAACCTGTGACCTCAGCCGTGTGAAGGCTGCGCTGTCCACGGTCGAACAGGCCGTTGACCTGCGGTTTTGATGGTGCGAGAACGGCCTCAATACCCGTTCGTGCCCCTCACGTGCCCCTTCGGATCGGGCGTGGCCCAGCGCGATCGCGCTTCCGGCCCTATCTTGGACTGCGTGAACCCTGAGGCGCGACCTACCGAGGACGTCGATTCCGTCTCGGTCGTCTTCGGCGACATAGAGGCGCACATCGAAGCCGCCGTCGATCAGGCCGTCACCCAGAGGAGGCGGAACGGCCTGTCCATCGCCGTCGATCGGGGCCGAGGCGTCGAGCTGATCCCCTAGGGCCGATTAGTGCGGGCGAGACTCCGGTAGCGCACCCACAACGACTGGTCCAGAATCCGGGGGGAGCCGCCCTTTCCCCCTGAGGCCACCGCAACGGCATGATCGGCGCTGTTGTCGGTCAGGCGCCAGCTGTCCGCCAGGTCGAGGTACACCGAGAACAGCGCCTCAAGTCCCTGTCGCCATCGGCGGCGGACGACGTCTCCAGGAACGTCATGGCCGCCCTCCGCGACCCGATGGGCGACCCTCGCCAGTGCCAGTTCCGGACTGACCAGGGCGACGAAGGCCAGTCGGACGGTGTACCCGCCTTCCTGCCAGGTCCGGATGGACCGTGTCAGGCCCCGACCCGCCAGGTTCGTTTCGACGCAGAAGGAAGCACGTGCCGTCTCGAGGCGTCGTATCTCGGCCAGCACCAAGCGGCCGGCCGCAACCTGAAGGCCCTCGACCGGATGTCCCTCGTCGGCGAGCTCTCGGGCGATGATGTCGGCATTGACGAAGACCATCCCGGGCGGGACCACCAGCCGGCTCGCAGTGGTCTTTCCGGCGCCGTTCGGGCCGGCCAGGATCAGCACCTCCCGAGGCGTGTCCGAGGCCGTGACACCGCTCGTCGGTGCGGAGTCAGTCAGGACTGCCGCCCCGCCGGTCTGGCGGACGCCTGGGACTCTGTCGCGGGCCCGTAGTGACGGTCGAGCGCCTCGGCGGTCTGACGGTCCGCCTCCTCTGGTACGTGGGCGTAGAGCTCCATGGTGAGCTTCGCCGTCGCATGCCCGGCCCGTCCCTGCATCACCCGGGGGTGCACGCCGAGCTCGACCATGGCCGTGATGGCGGCGTGACGAAGACCGTGGAAGGTCAGGGACGGATCGAGACCCGCCCGTCGGACGGCGGGGGCGAAGGTGCGCTCCGAGAACCTCCTCCGCAGCACCCCTCCCCGTGGCCCCATGAAGATCAGCGCCCCTGGGTCGCCGGAGGCCTCGCTGCGGTAGCGGGCTATGTGCCGGCTCAGCTCCTCGATCAGAAACGCAGGGGCGGACACGGTCCGCAGCCCGGCAGCCGACTTGGCTTCCGCAACGATTCGTATCTCGCCGGCCGTCTCTTCGACGACCTGCGAGACCCGCACCGTCCTTCGCAGGAAGTCGACGTCCCCGATGCGGAGCCCGACGGCTTCCCCCCATCGCAGCCCCAGCACACCGCCGATCAGGACCAGCGCCCGGTAGCGGCCGGGGACCTCGGAGGCGAGCCGTTCGAGGTCTTCGGGGCTGACTGGCGTCCTCGCCGGCGGTCGGACTCTCGGCAGCGCGATCTTCCGGCACGGCGACCGGCCGATCAGGTCGGCGTCGACGGCTGCGTTGAACACGGCTCTAAGTGCCGAGAAATCCCGGGCCACTGTGGCCGGCGCGGCCTCGCTGGCTCGGACATCAATGGCCCCCTGTACGTGCATCGGTGTGATGGTGCCGAGCGGCCTCGGACCCAGCAGCGGAAGGAAGTGGGCGATCGCCTGGCGATCTCGGACCACGCTGTTCGTGCGCTTGCCGGGCCGCTGCAGCCACTGGTCCGCCCAGGCGGCGAAGAGAAGACGGCCGGCCCGCGGGTCAATGTAGTGCCCTCGCATCAGATCGGCCTCGATGGTGGACAGGTAACTGGAGGCGTCACCCTTAGTGGCGAACGTGACCGGGGCGGTCCTGAGTTGCCCGTCACCGGTCGGATAGCGGGCCTGCCACTTACCCGACGGTAGCTTGCGAACACGCCCGAACTGTCGGCGGGTCATCGGCCATCTCCTTGGTTGGAGTCGGTAGTCAAGCCCTCGGTCAAGGTAGTCAGTGGCTGTGACGCCTGGGCGTGCCGTGCCACGTGCTGCCGGGGCCCTGCCGGTTCGACTCCAGCCACTGGGCCACCTCGCCCGGATCAAACCTGATCAGCCGCCCGACCTTGAGGTAGGGGATGCGCTTTTCGGCGATGAGGCGGCGTATGTGGCGGTGGCTGGTGCCGAGGTGTTGGGCGAGGTGGTCGATGTCGAGGAGTTGGGGCAGGGTGTCTGTGGTGGTCATGGGCGACCTCCTGGTTCTCGGGGGATTGTGTTTGTAACCGATATTGACCGGCTTGTCGAGCATGGTTTAAGAATGAATACAGCCGGTCCTGAACGGATCGTGTCCGCTGGCGTCTGCTGATGTCCGCTGGCGTCCGTTGGAGTTGTCCGGAGGGCCCGGAAAATTTTTTCCGGGTCCTCTTCCTATGGACGATGGGCGGTCAGCTACCTCTACCTACCGCCACATCTCCCTCGCCCCCTCCCCATCTACCATCTGTCAACTGACCTCTATTCACCTTCTCTTACCGGTCACTAACATCATCCTTTACAGGCCCATCCACTGGCTGTAAAACCCAATAAAGACTCGAACACGATTGCAACGCTTTGCGTTGCCATGCGGGATCTGGGTCGGCGGCATGGGTGAGGGAGGTGGTGGCGGGTTGGCGTGGATGCGGATGATGGGGGTCGACTCGGTGGCCTACCACGAGCACACCGTGGCCGGCCGAAGCGACGACCCCGTCTCGGCCGCGCTGGACTACTACGCCGGCCGGGGGGAGACCCCGATGGTGTGGGGCGGCGCCGGCCGCCACGCGCTGGGCCTGGACGGCGAGGTGGACATGGCCGACTGGCGGGCGGTGTTCGGGGCCGGCGGGGCCCGTGACCCGCTGAGCGGGGAGCGTCTGGCGGGGTGCCGGCGGCCGGGGATGGAGCTGGTGGTCTCGCCGCACAAGAGCATCGCCGAGTTGGGGGTGATCGGCCGGGCCGAGGACATGCACGCCATCGCCGATGCCGAGCGTGACGCCACCCTCGGCTATCTGGACCGGCTGATGGTTGAGGCCGGGGGCCGGCGGGGCCGGGCCGGGGTGCGCACCCCGACAGGCGGGCTGGTCTGGGCGGTCTCCCGGCACGCCACCACCCGGGCCGGTGACCCCCAGGTCCACGATCACGTGCTGATCGCCAATGTCGTCTCGATGCGAGACGCCCGGGGCGGCTGGAAAGCCTTGGACACGGCGTTCCTGCGCGACCATCTCCACGCCGCCACCGCGGTCGGGCGGATGGCCGCAGCGGCCAAGGCAGTCGAGCTGGGATATGGGATCGAGCCGGATGGCGGACCGTCCGGACGGCTGGGCAGCTGGGCCGTCGCCGGGATCCCCAAAGAGGCGTGGGAGGTCCACGCCACCCGCTCCGCCCAGATCGAACAGGCGGTCGGCCCCGACGGCTCCTACCGGGCCCGGGCGATCGCGGCCCGGGCCACCCGGGACCGCAAGACCCACGAGGTGGTGGGGGACCTGGTCGGACGGTGGCAGGGAGAGCTCACCCAGGCGGGCTACCCGCCGGTCGAGCTGGACCGTCAGGTGCGTCGGGCCGGCCTCGAATACCAGCCGCCCAGTGCTGGGGTGCTGGACGGGTTGGCCGAGGAGCTGCTCGCCCCGGGCGGTCGGCTCGCTGAGCTCAAGTCCTTCACCCGAGGCGACGTGATGATCGCCGCGGCCCCGCTCCTGCACGGGCTGCCTGTCTCGTTCCTGGACGAGGCGGTGGATCGGGTCCTCGGCCACGAGCTGGCCGTTGCTCTTCCTCCGGTGGCGGGTGCCGGGGAGGCCGTGTGGGCTGCCGCGTCGGTGGTCGCTGACGAGCGGCGTATCGCCGAGCTGGCCGAACGCCTGACCACCCCGGGCGCCCCCGGCGTCGACCGGGAGGCTGCGGCGGGGGCGGTGTCCCGGTTCGAGACAGCGGTCGGACTGCGCCTCACCGACCGCCAGCGGACGGTGGCCGAGGCGCTGGTGTCGTCGGGCCGGCGGCTGGACGTGGTGGTCGGGGTGGCTGGGTCGGGCAAGACCACAACCTTGGCCGCGGTGGCCGCGGGGCTCGAAGACGCCGGGCATGAGGTGGTAGGGGCGGCCACGTCCGGCCAGGCGGCCCGCACTCTCGACTCCGGCGCCGGGATCGAAACGCGGACGGTGGCGTCACTGAGCTGGCGGCTGGAGCACGGCCAGCTCCGCCTGACCGACCGGCACGTACTGATCCTGGACGAGGCCGGCATGACCACCGACACCGACATCGGCCGCCTCCTCGGGGCCGTCGAGCGGGCGGGGGCCCGGATGATCGTGGTCGGCGACTACCACCAACTCGACGCCGTCGGCCCCGGCGGAGCGCTCGAAGCCCTCACCGCCCGCCACCCCGAGACCGTCCACACCCTCGCCGACAACCTCCGCCAGACAGACCCGGCCGAACGGGCTGCCCTGGACCAGCTACGAGCCGGGCGGGTCGAGACCGCGCTCGTCTGGTACAGCCGGCACGGGCGGATCCACCCGGCCACCAGCCAGGCCCGGGCGGCCCACGACATGGTCCGGGCGTGGGCCGCCGACGTGGCGGCCGGGAAGGACAGCCTGCTGCTCGCCTACCGCCGCGACAACGTCGCCGCTCTCAACCACACCGCCCGGCAAGCCTGGAGGGCCCTGGGCCGGCTCGACGGGCCCGAACTGCACAGCCCCGACGGGCGGGTGTTCCAAGCCGGGGATCAGATCGTCACCCTCACCCCCGGACCGCAACAGGCCTGGACGACCTCCCAGCGGGCCACCATCACCGCCGTCCACCCCGACCAGCAGGCCCTCACCGCCGTCACGCCCGACGGCGGCGAGCTCAGGATCAGCGGGGAGTATCTGGCGCCCGATCGGGTCGGCTACGGATATGCCATCACCGTCCACCGCTCCCAAGGGGCCACCGTCGACACCGCCCACGTCCTGGCCGACGGCGGGGGCCGCGAACTGGCCTATGTGGCCATGAGCCGATCCCGGGGCGCCAGCCATGTCCATGCCGTCGGCTTCGATCCCCGCCAGGCCCTGCAGCGCCTCGCCTTGGACTGGGACACCCAGCGACGCCAGGCCTGGACCCTCCAAGCTGCGGAGCAGCAGAGCCTGATCGATCTGCACGCCCAGCGGCGGGACGTTGCCGTGGCCATCCCTCCCGACCACGCCCACCAGCTGCACAAGACCGCAGCCAGCCTCGCCGAGGCCGAACAGCAGCTCCAGGACCTCAACGCCGGCCGAGGACGCTTCGCCGACCATCCGGGCGGGCTCGCCGCCCGCCGCTACCTCGCCGCCCGCCACGAGTATCAGCTCGCCAGGACCGAAGCCGACAGGCCGGACCTGGGTTGGAGAGCTAGACGCAAAGCCACCCGGGACCTCGCTGTGGCCGCAGAGGGCTACCAGCACGCCCTACAGGACTGGCAACACGAAGGTGCACCCCTCGCCGGGCGCTACCAGGAACGACTCCACCAGCTCAGCGGCGAGGTCGACAGGCTCGAACAAGCCCAGCACGCCCGGGACCAGTACCTGCGAGAACATCCCGACGCCCTCGACCGACTCCGCGATCTCGACCAGGCCATCGACCGGGCCGAGAAACTCGACCGTCAGCACCGCCTCGAAAGAGCCCAAGCCCTCCGCCTGGCCCAAAGCCTCACCCCGGCGCTCGACCACGGCCTGGTCCAAGAGCCCGACCGCGGACTCAGCCTCTAACGCCAGCCCGCCGGTGATCCCGCCGCCTACGGCGGCGCTCCGCACCGCCGCCTGGGGGCGGCGGCTTGGGCCGGAACAAGCCTGCCGAGCGCTGCGGCAGCAGGACCCTGAGCCGTCTGCGACAATCGGCACGTACATTCGGGCGCGGGCTAGGGCGAGAGGGCCAGCGCCGGAACCGTCGCTCTGCTCGGCTCCCGACCCTGTGGTGTTTCCGGCGGCTGACAGCGCAGATGGGTTGATCTGCGGCAGGGCCTCCTGCGGTAGGGGGTGCCGCGAGCCTTTCCCCGTGGGCTGACATTCTCTGCGGAAAAGTCGGTCTGGGTGTCGTTCGTGGAGATGGTGTCAGACGTTAGACAGGGGTAATGGCCAGGACCGGTCCCGACGACGGGCTTGTAGCGGAGTTGTTCGTGCAGGCTGAACGCACCGCCGCGAGAATCGTCGGGTCCGGCATGGCCGAGGACGTTGCCAGCGAGACGGTGATTCGAGCTCTGACTCGCTGGTCGAAGGTCTCCGACTACCCCCACGCCTGGGTCACGACAGTGGCCACGAACCTGGCGATCGACATTCTGCGCCGCCATGACCGTGTAGTTACGGGCGGCACCGTTGCAGACGCCCGGTCGTCGTTCGAGACCGACACCGTTGAGAGGATGGATGTCGCGGCAGGACTACGGGGTCTGTCGCGACGTCAACAGCAGGTGGTGGTCTTGCACTATCTGGCCGGCTTCAGCGACGGTCAGGTGTCGGAGGTCCTGGGGCTGTCGGTGCCCACCGTCAAGACGCATCTCGGCCGAGCCATGGTCAGGTTGCGCCGGCTGGAGTCAGACAAGTTGGAGGAGAGCGATGCTTCCGCCGATCCCGCCTAGCCCCGAAGAACTCGATCGTGCCATGGCGCATGTTCCGGCCTTGAAGGCTAAGGCCCGCGTCCGTCAGCGCCGACGCCGGGGAATGCTCGGGGGGCTGACCGGCGCAGCAGTTGCTGCAGCGGTGGCCTTGTCGGCGTGGCTGATCCCAAACCAGACGACCTCCACGGTCAAGGTGATCAGTCCCCCCACCATTGTTCCCGCTCCGACACCTTCATCGCCTACAACGTCGCCGATGCCGTCGCGGACCACCGCGCCGGCGCCGCCCAGCACCGTGGCAGGAGACTACGGCGTCCTTCAGAGTTTCCAGCCGGAATCGACAACAACCTGGTGGGCTGTCGTGGCGAGCAACCTGACATCGCAGGCGTATGTGGTCCGCACCACCGACAGCGGCCACACCTGGCAGGACGTGTTCACACCCCCAGGAGAAGGCGTCGGAGCGAGCTACTTCTTGAACAGCGACCTCGCATGGATCGCCCCCGGAGGCCCAGGTGGCCCCAAGGCGCCCCTGTACCGCACAACCAATGGCGGCCGAACCTGGCAGCAGGTTGGGACAGACCCCGACGGCTGCGAGCTGCAGTTCGTCGACCCCTCCCACGGGTGGTGCATCGACATCGGAGCAGCCGCCGGTTCGAGCGGGGTGCGGCTCTATCGCACCTCCGACGGTGGCTCAACATGGAGCCTGGTCTCGCGAACGGAGCTGACCGGCCCGGGGCTTTCCACCCCCGGCGCGCTGCCTCCCGGCTGCGACAAGACGATCAGCTTCACCTCCCCCACCGTCGGATGGGCCAGCAGCTACTGCAACGGGGGCGACCCCTACCTCTACACGACCAGCGATGGCGGCTCCCACTGGCACCCGGTCACTGCCGTGCCTCTTCCTCCCGGAACGCCCGCACCAGCAGGAGCAGGCCTGAGCCCCCCCGTGGTGCAGGGTAGCCACATCGCCATCGCCGAGACCATCGACGGCAGGCCGGGCGCCACTGTCATCGCCACCAGCTCCGACAACGGCAAGACATGGCAATCACAGCTCGTACCGACTTCCCCCCAGCCGTGGAAAGTTGATCTGATCGACCCGACCCACTGGCGGCTCACAAACGGCACCGAGGTCATGTCCACAAACGACGCGGGAGCCCACTGGCACACCTCGACGCCCACAATCCCGATGAAGAGCCCCGGAACCTACGGAGCGGCAGACAGCCTCGACTTCCTCACCCCACTCAACGGATGGGCCATCCCCAGCCCCGACGGAGGACCGTTCTGGCGGACCGACAACGCGGGATCCACCTGGACGGCCGTCCACATCACCGCAGGCCCCTACAACCTGCCGCGATAACAGCATCCCGCCCACCGCGACCCCCAGCGCAGAACAGGAACATCAACACCCACAGAAAGTTCCATATCGAGCGACCCGCCCGCCCACAGCCCCCAGCGACGAGCGAGAATAATCGGCGTTATGTAACACACTAGAACACAATGTAAGCGGTCGATGTGACGCACATAATGTTCCAGGTCGTTGATGTAATGTTACAACGATAGTGCATGAAAAGCACGGGAACAAGCGGGAAGACATGATGCCCAAGTCGGCTCCTTCCGCGCTCTGCTGTGGGGTACCGGACCAGGTGGATGGCCGCTGTCGCCACTAATGGCAGATCTCCGACGGCTTCCCCCGGGCCGCGGTCACGTAGTGCACGAGAGAACTCCTGCAACCGGTCCACTATGTAGCTGCTCATGCGTGGGCGTCGCTTCGACGGCGGACGCTGGCCATCACCGGGGACACGTGACCCTGGTGGCGCCGGGCCGCTCGCATTCGGGACTTGTCCGTTGGTTACCCAGGCGAACCGTCGTGCCCCCGGCGTGCCCCTCGCGTGCCCCAACGAGGGGCACGATGGGGGTTCTTACGGATAATCACGGTCAACTCAGGTGGACCTAAATCTGGCCCCTGACCTGGGGTTATGCCCTCTTTCTCTGGTGGGCGCTACAGGAATCGAACCTGTGACCTCAGCCGTGTGAAGGCTGCGCTCTAACCAACTGAGCCAAGCGCCCGGGCGGGACTGGTGAGACTAGCGCCCTCGGGCGCCCTTCGCCAGAACCCCCCCCTGCTCAGGAGGCTGCTACCTCCGGCTGCAGGGCCGACTGCAGCGCCCCGCTCAGGAACTGCGAGTAGGTGCGGGTGATGTGCTGGCCGTCC
>JAKAXN010000515.1 GCA_021816565.1 Actinomycetes bacterium | reverse complement strand
GCCGTCGATCCAGCCGAACCCGGCGTCGTAGCGCCGGGCCGCCCACTCCCGGGCCCGGGCCAGCGCCTCGGCGTCCTCCTCGGGGGTGCGCTCCTCCACGATGGGGACGGCGTCGTCACCCTCCCCCCACGTGAAGCCGGTCCGGCTCCGCCTGAGCGCGTTGGCCTCCAGGAATGCCCGGGCCTGCTCGGTGAACTCCTCGACGGTCACGGCCATGGGGCCCCATTCAACCCGACCGACTTGGCGTTGTGCCAACAACGGGGTGGCGCGGCTTCAGCCGGCCCGCCGGGGGGCCGTGCGGCGCTTGCGGGGCGCGGGCGCCAGGCGGGCCCCGATCACGTGCGGGAGGAGCCGCTCCACCATCAACGGCAGCGACCCGAGCAGCAGCACCCGGGCCTGGTCCCGGCTGATGCGCCGCCGGGCCAGCCACTCGCGGGTGATCTCCTCGGCGAAGCCTCCGAAGGCCCTGACCAGGGCCCTCACCTCGTCGCTGTCGTCGAGGCCCAGGACCCGGATGACCTGGCTGGCGGTGCGCTCCCGGGCGGTGTCCAGGATCTCGTGCATGGCCCGGTCCTGGCCGGTCTCACCGGCGCTTATGGCCAGCAGCCAGCCCTCCCGGTTGGCCTCGATCAGCTCCATCCAGGAGTCCACGCCGGTCTCCCAGTCCTGGTCGGGTCCGCCCCCCGGAGCGGCCCCGCTCAGCGCCTCGACCAGCGGGACGATGGGAGCCCCGACCAGCTCCTGGACCACCTCGAGATACAGCGAGCGCTTGGTGCCGAAGTAGTGGTGCACCAACCCCCGGGTGACCCCGGCGGCGGCGGCGATCTCGATGGTCGACACCCCACCGTAGGGACGCTCGGAGAACAGCTGGCGGGCGGCGGCGAGGATCTGGGCCCGGCGCTCGTCGGAATCCAATCGGCTCCACCGCTTGGCGTTCGTCTCGGCGGTCGGTTTCAAGTCGATCCTCCTCGGATGCCGGCCGCCAACTGTACTCCCGGGGTCCGGCATCAGCCGTTGCCAGATAGCCAGTGTGCAGCGGCATCACACCTTTCCCGGGGGGAGGGCCGCCGACGCTGCGGAGCTGTTCCCGGCCATCGGCCGCACCGGGAGCTCCATCGCCGACCGCCGGGCCGGCGCTGCGGCCGGCCGGCGCCTGGTGCTGCTGACGGCCACCAGGGGAGCGCGCCACCCGCGACTTCAACACCGCCCTCGACCGTCACCTGCGGGCCGAGTCACCCCGCCTGGGCGCCATGGTGTCCGCCGATGCCCGCATCCTGGAGCGGGGCCAGCACCGCATCCACCGCCTGGGGGCGCTGCTGGCCGGGTCCTCCGGCCGCGGCGGGCGGGCTGGCGATCCCCTGGCGCTGGCCGGGGCGCTGGTCGCCGCGCTCGACCTGCAGGCCCGCGACGAACGCCTGGCCTGGGCCGGCGGACGACCGCAGCCGGGCCCGCCGCCCGGGAGCCGATTCGGCCAGTGGGACGCCCCCGTTGGACCCCGGCCCGGCGCCCGACTACGCATGGGGGCATGGAAAACCGGAACGCGTTCTACATCGGGGGGAAGTGGGCCACTCCGGCCGGCTCCGACACCATCGAGGTCATCTCCCCCCACACCGAGGAAGTAATCGCCACCGTCCCCGACGGCACCCCGGCCGACATGGACGCGGCGGTGGCCGCGGCCCGGGCCGCGTTCGACAGCGGCGAGTGGGCCGGGCTGCCCTTCAGCGAGCGGCTGGCCGTGGTCGAGCGCTTCGCCAACGCCTACGCGGCGCGCATGGTGGAGATGGCCGATGTGATCACCGCCGAGATGGGCTCGCCGGCTTCGTTCTCCCAGCTGGCCCAGTCGCCGGCCCCGTGGATGATGCTCACCACCTTCATGGAGGTGGCCAAGGCCTACCCGTGGGAGGAGGAGCGCATGGGGGTCCTGGGCTCGCCGCTCATCGTCCGGCGCGAGCCGGTCGGGGTGGTGGCCGCCATCGTGCCTTGGAACGTGCCGCAGTTCGTGACCATGTCCAAGCTGGCCCCGGCCCTCCTGTCGGGATCCACCATGGTGCTGAAGCCGGCGCCGGAGACCCCGCTCGACGCCTACCTGCTGGCGGAGATCCTCGACGAGGCCGGCGTGCCGGCCGGCGTGGTCAACATCGTCCCGGGCGGCCGGGAAGCCGGGGAGCACCTGGTCCGCCACCCCGGCGTCGACAAGGTCGCCTTCACCGGCTCCACTGCGGCGGGCCGGCGGATCGGGGCCATCTGCGGGGAGCAGCTGAAGCGCTGCAGCCTGGAGCTGGGCGGCAAGTCGGCGGCCATCGTCCTCGACGACGCCGACCTGGGCGCCACCATGGAGGGCCTCAAGTTCGCCTCGCTCATGAACAACGGCCAGGCCTGCGTGGCCCAGACCCGGATCCTGGCCAGCCGCCGGCGCTACGCCGAGGTGGTCGACGCCCTGGGGGCCATGGTGGAGGGACTGGTCGTGGGCGACCCGGCCGACCCGGCCACCGAGGTCGGGCCGCTCGTGGCCCAGCGCCAGCAGGAGCGGGTGGAGAAGTACATCGCCCTGGGCCAGGAGGAGGGGGCCCGGGTGGTGGTGGGCGGCAACGGCCGGCCGTCGGGGTTCGAGCGGGGCTGGTACGTCCGGCCCACCGTGTTCGC
Source organism: Actinomycetes bacterium (assembly GCA_021816565.1). Next base: position 818 of record JAKAXN010000515.1, on the reverse strand, counting down.
CGACGCCACCAACGACATGCGCATCGCCCGGGAGGAGATCTTCGGCCCGGTGCTGACCGTCATCGCCTTCGACTCGGTCGACGACGCGGTGCGGCTGGCCAACGACAGCGACTACGGCCTGGCCGGGTCGGTGTGGACCGCCGACGTGGAGGCCGGCCTCGACGTGGCCCGCCGGGTCCGCACCGGCACCTACGGCATCAACCAGTACACCATGGACTTCGTGGCCCCCTTCGGCGGGTTCAAGGCGTCGGGCATGGGTCGGGAGTTCGGCCGGGAGGGCCTGGAGCACTACACCGAGGTCAAGTCCATCGTCCCCCCCGGCGCCGGGGTGGCAGCAGCCGGCTGAGCGCCCTGCCCCGCCTCCCCGCTCCGGTCCCCGCCGGGGCCGGGGGCGGGGCGGCGGGGTCCCGGCCCGGCCGGGGCGTGGCCTCTAGCCTGGGGCCGGTTCTATGACTTCCACCCTCGCCCTGCTCAACCCCACCGGTTTCGTCTCCTCCTCCGGCTACGCCGCCATCTTCATCCTGTCGGTGCTGCAGTCGTGCTGCGTGCCGACCTCGTCGGAGCTAACCCTCGGCTTCGGGGGGGTCCTGGCCTCACAGGGCACCCTGAGCCTGCCCGGGGTGATCCTGGCCGGCGCGGCCGGGGAGGTGGTCGGCGGGTACATCGCGTGGGCCGTGGGGCGGGCCGGCGGCCGCCCGCTGGTGGAGCGCTACGGCCGCTACGTGCTGCTCTCCCCGGCCGACCTGGACCGGGCCGAGGGCTGGTACGCCCGCCACCAGAGGTGGGGGGTGCTGGGCAGCCGCCTGCTGCCGGTCATC
>JAKAXN010000514.1 GCA_021816565.1 Actinomycetes bacterium | reverse complement strand
GAGCTACGCCAACGGTGCCATCGTCCGCTTCATGGAGGGCATGGACCGCGGCTCGATCGAGATGCAGCGGGTGATGATCCTCAACCAGGACGCCCCCGACCACACCAAGCTGCGCCGGATCGTCAACAGGGGCTTCACCCCGCGGGCCATCCGGATGATCTCCGCGGCCCTGGCGGAGCGGGCCGAGCGGATCGCCGCCGAGGCCGCGGCCGCCGGTGAGGGGGACTTCGTGACCCAGGTGGCCTGCGAGCTACCCCTCCAGGCCATCGCCGAGCTGCTCGGCATCGCCCAGGAGGACCGCCGGAAGATCTTCGACTGGTCCAACCAGATGATCTCCTACGACGACCCCGAGTACGAGATCGATCCGGCCGTGGCGTCCGCCGAGCTGATCAACTACGCCATGGCGCTGGGCCAGGACCGGATGTCTCATCCCCAGGACGACATCGTCACCAAGCTGGTGACCGCCGACCTGGAGGACCGCGGTCTGACGACCGACGAGTTCGCGTTCTTCGTGCTCCTCCTGGCCGTGGCCGGCAACGAGACGACCCGCAACGCCATCACCCACGGCATGATGGGGTTCCTGCAGTTCCCCGAGCAGTGGGAGAGATACCGCGCCGAGCGGCCGGAGACCGCGGCCGACGAGATCGTCCGGTGGGCCACGCCCGTGACCATCTTCCAGCGCACCGCCCTTCGCGACACCGAACTCGGCGGCGTGGCCATCGGGGCCGGGCAGCGGGTGGGCATCAGCTACAGCGCCGCCAACTTCGACCCGGAGGTGTTCGACGATCCCTACCGCTTCGACATCGGCCGGGACCCGAACCCGCACCTCGGCTTCGGTGGCGGCGGCCCCCACTACTGCCTGGGCGCCAACCTGGCCAAGATGGAGATCAACCTGATGTTCAACGCCATCGCCGCGCACATGCCGGGCATTCGCCAGGTCGGGCCGGCCCGCCGCCTGCGCTCCGGCTGGCTCAACGGCATCAAGGAGCTCCCGGTGAGGTACTCGTGAACCGCTTCGCCGGCAAGTCCGTGATCGTCACCGGCGCCGCTTCGGGTATCGGCCGGGCCACGGCCCTGCGCCTGGCTGCCGAGGGCGGCCGGGTGGCCTGCCTGGACCTGGCCGCCGACGCGGTGGAGAAGGTGGCGGCGGAGATCGCCGAGTCCGGCGGCCAGGCCACAGCCGTGCGCTGCGACGTGTCCGACGTCGAGCAGGCCCGGGCCGCGGTGGCGGCTGCGGTGGATGCATTCGGCCCCACCGACGTCCTGTGCAACATCGCCGGTATCGGCCGGTACTACATGAGCACCGAGATGGCCCCGACCGAGTGGCAGAGGATCCTGGACGTGAACCTCAACGGCACCTGGTTCGTCGCCCAGGCGGTGCTGCCCCACATGCTCGACCGGGGTGGGGTGATCATCAACACCGCATCCACCTCCGGGCTGGCGGCCCAGCCCTACCAGGCGGCCTACTGCGCCTCCAAGGGCGGGGTGGTCATGCTGACCAAGGCCCTGGCGCTCGAGTACTGGGACCGCAAGCTGAGGGTAAACGCGGTCGCCCCCGGTGGGGTGGACACGCCGATCATCCAGGACTTCGCCAACATGCCCGACGGCGCCGACATGGGGCGGATCATGCGCTACGTGTCGCCGATGGGTTTCTGCAAGCCGGAGGATCTGGCGTCGCTCTACGCCTACGTCGGTTCCGACGAGGCGCACTACATGACCGGCTCGGTGGTGCTGATGGACGGGGGCATGACCCTCTAGCCGCCGCCGGTGGGTCCCGGGGCCGACCGGGCCCCGGGACCGCCGCCCCTCTACGAGGTGGCGACCGCCGCCGCCCAGGCGTAGTCCGGCTTGCCGCTGGGGGAGCGGACCACCTCTTCGACCACGTGGAGCTGCCGGGGCACCTTGTAGCCGGCGATGTGGCGGCGGCAGTGGCTCTGCAGATCCTCCAGGGAGGCGCTGCGCCCCGGGCGGAACTGCACCACGGCGGCGACCCTCTGGCCCCAGCGCTCGTCCGGGGCGCCGACCACCGTGGCGTCGAACACGGCCGGGTGCGCCTTGAGGGTGGACTCGACCTCCTCGGGGAAGATCTTCTCCCCGCCGGAGTTGATGCACACCGATCCCCGCCCGAGGAGCGTGACCGTCCCGTCCGCCTCCACGGTGGCGAAGTCGCCCGGGATGACGTAGCGGGTTCCGTCCACCTCTACGAACGTGGCCGCGGTCTTGACCGGGTCGTTGTAATAGCCGAGGGGGATGTGGCCGGTGCGGGCGACCCGCCCGACGACCCCGGATCCGGGCTCCACCGGTCGCAGATCGTCGTCGAGCACCACCGTCCCGTTGAGCCTGCTGACCGTCGGGCCGCCCTTCATCGCGGTGTGCCCGGCCGCCACGACCGTCACCCCCTGCGCCCCGCCCTCCGAGCTGCCGATCGAGTCGGTCATGACCAGGTTGGGGAAGTGGCGGAAGAACTCGTCCTTCACGGCCGGGGAGAACGTCGCCGCCGATGACGCCACGGCGAACAACGACGAGCGGTCCAAGCCGGCCGCTTCCGCGTCCAGGGCCTCGACCAGCGGCCGGCCCATGGCATCGCCGGTGATGAACATCACGTTGACCTTCTCCCGCTCCACCAGGCTCCACACCTCCACGGGATCGAACCTGGCGGTCAGGACGATCTTGTTCCCGAGGAAGCTCTGGCCCATGACCCCCCACTGACTGGCCCCGTGCATGAGCGGGGCGCAGGGCAGGAAGGTGATGGGGAAGTTGCTCGCCTCGGCGTTGCGGGTCAGGTCGCCGGGGTCCTCCACCCGCTTGTTGGTGACGGCGTCGATGCCGCCGCCGAGGGCGTAGAAGACGTCCTCGTGTCTCCAGACCACCCCCTTGGGCAGGCCGGTGGTACCGCCGGTGTAGAGGATGTACAGGTCGTCGCCGCTCCTGGGTCCGAAGTCCCGATCGGGGCTTCCGGCGGCCATGGCCCGCTCGTAGGAGACGGCGTCGTCGCGTGCGTCGGGCTCGTCGCTGCCATCCTCGATGACCACGCTGAAGCGCACCTTGGGCAGCGCTTCTGCCACCTCCGCGACTCTCGGGCTGAACTCCCGGGCGTGGATCAGGCCCACCAGATCGGCGTTGGCGAAGATGTGGCGCAGTTCGTCGGCCACGTAGCGGTAGTTGATGTTGACCCACACGGCGCGCACCTTGAAGATGGCCCAGAGGGACTCCACCCACTCCACCGAGTTGTAGGCGTAGATGCCCACGTGGTCCCCCGGCGACACCCCCTGCTCGAGCAGGTAGTGGGCCAGGCGGTTGGCCCGGGCCTCCATCTCCGCGTAGGTCCGCCTCGACGGTCCCGCTACCAGGTACTCCCGGTCCGAGAAGGTGTCAGCGGCGAATTCGAACAGATCGGCGAGATTGGCCTCCATCGGGAACAGTAGGGTAGCGGAACTAGAACGCGTTCTTGTAATGTCCGGGGCA
>JAKAXN010000513.1 GCA_021816565.1 Actinomycetes bacterium | reverse complement strand
GAGCTACGCCAACGGTGCCATCGTCCGCTTCATGGAGGGCATGGACCGCGGCTCGATCGAGATGCAGCGGGTGATGATCCTCAACCAGGACGCCCCCGACCACACCAAGCTGCGCCGGATCGTCAACCGGGGTTTCACCCCGCGTGCCATCCGGATGATCTCCGGGGCGCTGGCGGACCGGGCCGAGCGGATCGCCGCCGAGGCCGCGGCCACCGGTGAGGGGGACTTCGTCACCCAGGTGGCGTGCGAGCTGCCCCTCCAGGCCATCGCCGAGCTGCTCGGCATCGCCCAGGAGGACCGCCGTAAGATCTTCGACTGGTCCAACCAGATGATCTCCTACGACGACCCCGAGTACGAGATCGACCCGGCCGTGGCCTCCGCCGAGCTGATCAACTACGCCATGGCGCTAGGCCAGGACCGGATGTCGCATCCCCAGGACGACATCGTCACCAAGCTGGTGACCGCCGACCTGGAGGACCGCGGCCTGACCACCGACGAGTTCGCGTTCTTCGTGCTCCTCCTGGCCGTGGCCGGCAACGAGACGACCCGCAACGCCATCACCCACGGCATGATGGGCTTCCTGCAGTTCCCCGAGCAGTGGGAGAGGTACCGCGCCGAGAAGCCGGAGACCGCCGCCGACGAGATCGTCCGGTGGGCCACGCCCGTGACCATCTTCCAGCGCACCGCGCTTCGCGACACCGAGCTCGGCGGCGTGGCCATCGGCGCCGGGCAGCGGGTGGGTATCAGCTACAGCGCCGCCAACTTCGACCCCGACGTGTTCGACGATCCCTACCGCTTCGATATCGGCCGGGATCCGAACCCCCACCTCGGCTTCGGCGGCGGCGGCCCCCACTACTGCCTGGGGGCCAACCTGGCCAAGATGGAGATCAATCTGATGTTCACCGCCATCGCCGAGCACATGCCGGGTATCCGCCAGGCCGGCCCGGCCCGCCGCCTGCGCTCCGGCTGGCTCAACGGCATCAAGGAGCTCCCTGTGAGGTACTCGTGAACCGCTTCGCCGGCAAGTCCGTGATCGTCACCGGCGCGGCCTCGGGTATCGGCCGGGCCACGGCCCTGCGGCTGGCCGCCGAGGGCGGCCGGGTGGCCTGCCTGGACCTGGCCTCCGACGCCGCGGAGAAGGTGGTGGCCGAGATCGCCGAGGCCGGCGGCCAGGCCACGGCCGTGCGCTGCGACGTGTCAGACGTCGAGCAGGCCCGGGCCGCGGTGGCGGCCGCGGTGGACGCATTCGGCCCCACCGACGTCCTGTGCAACATCGCCGGCATCGGCCGCTACCACATCAGCACCGAGATGACCCCGGCCGAGTGGCAGAGGATCCTGGATGTCAACCTCAACGGCACCTGGTTCGTCGCCCAGGCGGTGCTGCCACACATGCTCGACCGGGGAGGGGTGATCATCAACACCGCGTCCACCTCAGGGCTCTCCGCCCAGCCCTACCAGGCGGCGTACTGCGCCTCCAAGGGCGGGGTGGTCATGCTGACCAAGGCTCTGGCCCTCGAGTACTGGGACCGCAAGCTGAGGGTCAACGCCGTAGCCCCCGGCGGGGTGGACACGCCGATCATCCAGGACTTCGCCAACATGCCCGAGGGCGCCGACATGGGGCGGATCATGCGCTACGTGTCGCCGATGGGCTTCTGCAAGCCGGAGGATCTGGCGTCGCTCTACGCCTACGTCGGTTCCGACGAGGCCCACTACATGACCGGGTCGGTGGTGCTGATGGACGGGGGCATGACCCTCTAGGCGCCACCGACGGGTCCCCGGGGCCGACCGGGCCCCGGGGACCGACGGGCAGCTACGAGGTGGCGACCGCTGCCGCCCAGGCGTAGTCCGGCTTGCCGCTGGGGGAGCGGACCACCTCGTCGACCACGTGGAGCTGCCGGGGCACCTTGTAGCCGGCGATGTGCCGGCGGCAGTGGCTCTGCAGATCCTCCAGGGAGGCGCTGCGACCCGGGCGGAACTGCACCACGGCGGCGACCCTCTGGCCCCAGCGGTCGTCCGGGGCGCCGACCACCGTGGCGTCGAACACGGCCGGGTGCGCCTTGAGGGTGGACTCGACCTCCTCGGGGAAGATCTTCTCCCCGCCGGAGTTGATGCACACCGAGCCCCGCCCGAGCAGCGTGACCGTCCCGTCCGCCTCCACGGTGGCGAAGTCACCCGGGATGACATACCGGGTCCCGTCCACCTCCACGAAGGTGGCAGCCGTCTTGACCGGATCGTTGTAGTAGCCGAGGGGGATGTGGCCGGTGCGGGCCACCCGCCCGACGACCCCCGACCCGGGCTCCACCGGGCGCAGATCGTCGTCGAGCACCACGGTCCCGTTGAGCCTGCTGACGGTCGGCCCGCCCTTCATCTCGGTGTGTCCGGCCGCCACGACCGTCACTCCCTGCGCCCCGCCCTCCGAACTGCCGATCGAGTCGGTCATGACCAGGTTGGGGAAGTGGCGGAAGAACTCGTCCTTCACGGCCGGCGAGAACGTGGCCGCCGACGACGCCACCGCGAAGAGGGACGAGCGGTCCATCTCCGCCGCCTCCGCGTCCAGGGCCTCGACCAGCGGCCGGCCCATGGCGTCGCCGGTGATGAACATCACGTTGACCTTCTCCCGCTCCACCAGGCTCCACACCTCCGCGGGATCGAACCTGGCGGTCAGGACGATCTTGTTGCCGAGGAAGCTCTGACCCATGACCCCCCACTGACTGGCCCCGTGCATCAGCGGGGCGCATGGCAGGAAGGTGATGGGGAAGTTGCCGGCTGCGGCGTTACGGGTCAGATCGCCGGGATCCTCCACCCGCTTGTTGGTGACGGCGTCGATGCCCCCGCCCAGGGCGTAGAACACGTCCTCGTGGCGCCACACCACCCCCTTCGGCAGTCCGGTGGTACCGCCCGTGTAGAGGATGTACAGGTCGTCGCCGCTCCTGGGTCCGAAGTCCCGCTCGGGGCTTCCGGCGGCCATGGCCCGCTCGTAGGAGACGGCGTCTTCGCGGGCGTCGGGCTCCTCGCTGCCGTCCTCGATGACCACGCTGAAACGAACCTTGGGCAGTGCTTCTGCCACCTCCGCGACCCTCGGGCTGAACTCCCGGGCGTGGATCAGGCCCACCAGATCGGCGTTGGCGAAGATGTGACGCAGTTCGTCGGCCACGTAGCGGTAGTTGATGTTGACCCACACGGCGCGCACCTTGAAGATGGCCCAGAGGGACTCCACCCACTCCACCGAGTTGTAGGCGTAGATCCCCACGTGATCCCCCGGCGACACCCCCTGCTCCAGCAGGTAGTGGGCCAGGCGGTTGGCCCGGGCCTCCATCTCCGCGTAGGTCCGCCTGGACGATCCCGCTACCAGGTACTCCCGGTCCGAGAAGGTGTCAGCGGCGAATTCGAACAGATCGGCGAGATTGGCCTCCATCGGGAACAGTAGGGTAGCGGAACTAGAACGCGTTCTTGTAATGTCCGGGGCA
>JAKAXN010000512.1 GCA_021816565.1 Actinomycetes bacterium | reverse complement strand
CCGATCTGAGCCCGGACGGCGGCCCGGGGGAGCGGCTGGTGCGGGTCCTGACCTGCGTCGAGCGGGCGACCGATCGGGCGGAGCGGGTCCTGCCGTCCGTGGACCACATGGCCCTGCGACGGGGCTCGGCCACCCCTGCGTCGGTGCTCGCCGAGCTCCGCCGGTCGGGGCCGGCCGACCTCGTCGAGCCGTTCGAGTCGTGGCAGCGGCTGCTACGGGATTTCGACTCAGCCGTGGCCTGCCTCACCGAGCTGGGGGACGGGGACCACGTCGGCGACGGTGACTACCAGCGTCGGCTCGGCGGGTGCATAGCCGAGGCCCGACGCTGCCGGCAGGCCGTGGAGGAGGCCGCCGATGAGCTGCGCCGCCGGGTAGCCTCCGGGATCGACTCCGCCCTGGCCCACGAGGAGACCCTCCGCAGCCCGCCCTCCGGGCCGGGCTGAGTGGCGGGAGCCATCCGGCCGGGTGATTTCGGGCGCCGATCTGGGGATGGAAGTAGAGATGCATCAACTGGCCCCGGCGCGCCGTCCCGGCCTGGCGCTGCGGCCCCGGCGGTCGATCATCCGGAGGCTGGCCGTGGCGCTGGCCGCAACCGTGGTCGCCGCCACAGCCTGCGGGCGGCCCGGTGCCCGGCCGGGAGGAGCCGGGGCTCCGGCGTCCCCGGTGTGGTTGTGCCGACCCGGCGCCCCCGGGGATCCGTGCGCCATCAGCCTGAAAGCCACCGTGGTTCCCCCGTCGGGGGCGCCATCGGTGATCGACCCGGCCCCCGCCGCGGCCCCGGCGACCGACTGCTTCTACATCTATCCGACGGTCAGCCGGGAGCGCACCCTCAACGCCGACCTGCGCGTCCAGCCCGCAGAGACCGAGGTGGCGAAGGTGCAGGCCGCCCCCTTTTCCACCGTCTGCCGGGTCTGGTCGCCGGTGTACCGGCAGGTCACTGCGGCCGGGCTCGTGCACCTGTACCTGTCCGGGTCGGGTTCGCAGGCCACCAAGCGGGCTTTCTCGGTGGCCTATGACAGCCTCCAGACTGCATTCGACTACTACCTGGCCCGCTTCAACGGGGGGCGCCCGATTGTCATCGTGGCCCACTCGCAGGGAGCGGTACTCGCCATCGAGCTGCTGCAGAAGATCTTCGACGACCACCCCGGTGTGCGAGGCCGCCTGCTCATGGCCGTGATCCTGGGGGGCAATGTGACGGTACGCGCGGGTTCTTCCACCGGTGGGACCTTCCAGCACATTCCGGCCTGCAGCCACCTGGGCCAGACGGGCTGCGTGCTGGCCTACTCGAGCTACGGCTCCCGGCCCCCGGCCGACGCCTTCTTCGGATACCCCCGTCCGGTGGCCGGGACCGTGGCCCTGCCGGGGCAGTCCCCGGCCGGGCACCGGGTCCTGTGCGTCAACCCGGCGGCCATAGGGGGCGGGACGGCCACCCTGCAGCCGTGGTTCCCGGCCGCCGGTCCCGACCTGCCGGCCGGCATCACGGTCGCCACACCATGGGTCAGGTATCCGGACCTCTACCGGGCAACTTGCCGGGAGGAGGGCGGCGCCACGTGGTTGCAGGTGACGCCCGTCCCCGGGTCGATAGGGAACCGACCGCTGATCTCCCGGTCGTCGCAGGTCACCCCCCGCTTCGGTTACCACGTGGGTGACGTCAACCTGGCCACCGGCAACCTGCTGGCCGATGTGGCGGCCGCCGAGCGGACCCGGGCCGGGTAGCGGGTCCGCCCGGCTCCCGGCAATCCGCTTGCCGCCGGCCCGACCGTCCGGGCATGGTGGTGCCCGCCGTCGGTGGCCGACCACCCGACCACGGATCGATCGAACCCATGGAACCCTCTCAGACCGTCCTGCCATCGGCCGGCGCGCCCGCCCGGGCCCGCCGTCCCGGAACCTTCCTGCTGCTGGCGTCGGCGGTGTTCGTCGAGGCGGTGGGCATAGGGGTGCTGTTCCCCCTGCTGGCCCGCATCCAGGCCGCTCACCACCTGCCGACCTACAGCCTGGGCCTGATGTCGAGCGCCTCGTTCTTCGCGTCGCTGCTGGGTCAGCTGGGCGTGGCCCGACTCCTGGACGGCCGCCGGTCCCGCGGCGTGCTGCTGGGTGCCCTGGCTCTGGCCGGGGTGGCACCCCTGTGGTTCGCCCTGGCCGGCCAACTGTGGAGCCTCACCGCGGCCCGGGCCGTAGGGGGCGTGGCCTACGGCGTGGTGATGCCGGCCGCCCTGAGGGCCGGTACCGCCGGGATACCGGCTGAGGCGCGCGGTTCCCGGCTCGGGCTTCTGTCCAGCGCCCAGATGGCCGGCATCGTGCTCGGGCCGCTGGTGGGCGTGGCCCTCTACGCCGTTGGGGGCCTTGCCCTGCCCTTCGAGGCCGTCGCCGCGGCGCAGGCGCTCATCCTGGTGGCGCTGCTGCTCAGTCCCGGGGCCGGCACCGTTGTGCCCGCCGATCCGGGGGACGCCGGGAGCGCAGGGGCATCGCCCTCCTCCCGGCCCAGGATCACCGCTCCGGCGGTGGTGGCCGTGCTCCTGGTCGCCGTGGCGGCCCAGATGCCGAACGGGCTCTACGACGCCCTGTGGTCCCGGCTGCTCACCGACCGCGGCGCCAGCACCCTGCTGATCGGGTTGAGCCTGGCCCTGTTCGGCATACCGTTCGTCATCCTGGCCCCCGTCGGCGGGCGCCTGGCCAACCGCCGGGCCCCCCTCCCGTGGGCGGCGGGCGGGCTGGTCGTCGCCGCCGGCTTCATGGCCAGCTACGGGATGGTCCGGATGCCGGTGCTCATCGTGGTGCTGGGGATCTTCGAGTCGTGCGCCCAGGCCATCGTGGTCCCGGGAAGCTATGCCGCCACCTCCATGGTCTTCCCCGACCGGTTGGCCGCCACCGGGCAGGGCTGGGTGAGCGGCGCCGGGACCGCGGCCGCCGGGCTGGCCGCCCTCCTGGCCGCCCCGGCTTACGCCGCAGTCGGTCCGGCTCCGGTGTTCGCCGGCGGAGCGCTGGTCAGCGCCGGGTGCGCGGTCGTGAGCGTCAGGATGTGGAGGCGGGGCCGCGACAGCGGGGCCGGTCTGAAGGGCTCCGCCGCCTTCCCCTAACCGCCCGCCGCTCCGGCGTCGGGGTGCAGCTCCGGGCGGTACCACCGGCCGTCCGTGGCCAGCCACCAGTCCGGGGCGACCTGCACGTCGCTGCTCCCGTAGGGGCCGTCAGCCCGGGACTTTTCGTTCCCGCTCGCCGCGTCAGCAGTCGCGTCTTGCTCCTCCGAGGCCCTCCGCCGGGCCGAACCCGGTCCCCGCCGGGCGGCCGCCCGGGCCGCCAGGCGGGCGGTTTCGGCCTCTTCCTGGGCGGTGCGGAACGCGGACAGGAACGCCAGGAGATCCCCGCCGGGCTGCTCTTCGGGGACGTCGTCGGGGGCCACCGCCGGGTCGACCTCCTTCCAGCGGCCCCCGGCGGGATAGCCGAAGGCCGCGCCCCACGGTCCCCCGGTGGCCGC
>JAKAXN010000511.1 GCA_021816565.1 Actinomycetes bacterium | reverse complement strand
GTGGCCGAGCCCCGTCGCAGGGCCATGTGGTCCACGGACGGCAGGACCCGCTCCGCCCGATCGGTCGCCCGCTCGACGCAGGTCAGGACCCGCACCAGCCGCTCCCCCGGGCCGCCGTCCGGGCTCCCGGCCGCCCGGGATGACCGCTCGCTGGGACGCTGTCGCGGGTCGCCGATGCGCATTTTCGGGTTCCTCTCTCCGTTGGGGGAGCCGCCGCCCGGACAGGCGTCGGTGCCGCCTCCAGCCTGGACCCCGATCCGGGAGGGATGGTAAGGGCCGAAGGTCCGATCGGCCTGCCGGCGCAGGGTCCTTCGCCTCTTGGGCGGCGTGGCCGGCCGCCCCACAATCGGGTGTCCGCCCCGCCGGGGGGCCGCCCGGCTCTCAGCGCCTGCGAGGAAATCCATGAGCGAGGCTTACACCGGTAGTACGCCAGAAGCCGCCGGCCTGGAGCTGCGGGTCTTCCGTCACGGGGAGCTGGTGCACACGGAGTTCTGCGAATCGGAGGAGGAGGCGGTCCTCGCCGCCGACAGGTGGTCCGACTTCGACGATGTCGAGTGCCGCGTCACCGACGCCTTCGGGCCCGGCCCCGGACCGTTCGGCCCGACCGAGCCGCAAGAGATCCTCGGCGCCGACGCCGACTACGACGAGATGGACGAGGCGGGTCGCTCGGCCGCCGAGTCGTCTACCGGATCGGACGACCGCTGGGAGTGAGCGGGCCCGACCCTGCGGATGGCCCCGGCCCCGTCCGGCCCCGCCCCGGAGGGCCCCGGCGGCTGGTACCGGTCCCGACGGCCGGGCGCCCGTGGCACGGCGTGGTGGTCGCGGCGCTGTTCGCTGCGGTGTTCGCCATCCGGCTCCTCGCCTACTCGAGCTCGGACCCGCTCGGTCTGCTGTACGTGATCCCGGTCCTGGCCGCGGCGTGGTGGTTCGGAGCAACCGGCGCAGCCGGTGGTGCGGCCGCCTCGCTCCTGCTCGTGGCCATCTGGGACATCTGGCTGGGCGGCCACGTCACGGCCACCGGGTTCGTGGTCCGGGCCGCGGTGCTGGTTTCGGTCGGGGCGGCGGGCGGGACCATGATGGACCGCTTCCTGACCACGGTCGACACGTGGGAAGCCCTGCTGCGTTCGTCCCCCGACGCGGTCGTGGGGGTGGACGCAGACGGGAGCATCATCGAGGTGAGCGACCAGGCCGCCGAGATGTTCGGCTACCGGCCGGAGCAACTGCTGGGCCGCCCGGTGGAGACGCTCCTGCCGGTCGACCTGAGGCAGAGCCATCCGCGGCATGTAGCCAGCTTCTGGAGCAGCCCCCGGTTCCGGCCGATGATGGGAGGCCGGGCCCTGGCGGCCGTGACCGCTTCGGGCGAGGAGATTCCGGTCGAGATCACCCTGGCCCCGGTGGTCCGCCGCGGCCGACTGGCGGTCCTCGCGACGCTGCGGGACGTGTCGGCCCGCCGGCAGGCCGAGGAGAGCCTCCGCCAGTCCGAGACCCGCTTCCGGGGAGCCATCGAGACGATGCTCGATCCGTTCATAATTCTGGGACCCTTGCGGGACGGGACCGGGGAGGTCACCGACTACGTCCACGACTACGTGAACGCAGCGGCAGCCGCCGACTACGGGATCCCCGTCGAGGGGCTGATAGGCCGGCGGCTGCTCGACATCCGACCGTTCCTGAGGGGAGGCAGCCTCCTCGTGGCCTACAACCGGGTGCTGGCCACGGGTGAACCGCTGGTGGTCAGCGAGGTCAGCTTCGCCGGCTCCGCTGACCCCCACAGTCCCAGGAGGTACTGCGACATCCGCGCCACCCGCCTGGCTGACAGCCTGGCCTGTACCTGGCGGGATGTGACAACCCAGGTGCAGGCCAGAGCCGAGCTCCGACAGGCGTACCACCAGTTCGAAGCGGCATTCGACCGGGCCCCGGCCGGGGTGGCGATGGTGGGCCTCGACCTGACCGTACGGCAGGCCAACGAGGCGTTCGCCGACATGCTCAGCGTGTCCGCTGGGGAGCTGGTCGGCCGGTCTCTTGCGGACCTGACCGATTCGGCGTCGGGAGCGGAGGCGGTCGCCTCGCTGGTCGAAGTGGTCAGCGGCCACGCCCCCACATACAGGGCCGAGCTGAGGCTCACCGGCGGCTACGGCCAGCCGGTGTGGGTCTCGCTGAGTGCAGCGCGCGTGCCCGACGAACTGGACCGCCCCGGCTATCTGATCGTCCACATCGAGAACGTCAGCGCCCGCCGGGAGTACGAGGAGAGGCTGGTCTACATGGCCAGCCACGACGGGCTGACGGGGCTTCTGAACCGGCGCCAGTTCACCGACGACCTGGAGCATCACCTGGCCCTCAACCAGCGTTACGGGGGAGGCGGCGCCCTCATGCTGTTCGACCTGGACAACTTCAAGTACGTCAACGACACCCTCGGCCACGCGGCCGGCGACCAGGTGATCCGCAGCATCGCGGATACCCTGCGGAGCCGCCTGAGGGACACCGATCTGCTGGCCCGGCTGGGAGGCGACGAATTCGCGGTGCTGGCCCCGGGGGCCGACGAGGCCGGAGCGCTCCACCTGGCCGCGACCCTGATCGAGGCAGCCCGCCAGGGAGCCGGAACCGGGGTGGCCCCGGGGCGCATCCGCACCTCGGCCAGCGCCGGGGTGGTGCTGCTCGAGGGCGGCGGTGGGTCGGCGGCCGAGCTCCTGGCCCACGCCGACCTGGCCATGTACGCGGCCAAAGACGAGGGCCGTGACCGCTATGTCGTCTACGACCCGGGCAGCCCCCACCTGGTCCGGTGGCACGCCCGGTTCCGCTGGATCGACCGGATACGCGAGGCGCTGGAGATGGAGCAGTTCGTCCTGCACGCCCAGCCGATACTCCGGTTGAGCGAGAGCCACGTGACCCACTACGAGCTGCTCCTCAGGATGCGCTCGGGAGACGAGCTGATCGGACCGGGGCGATTCCTGTACATCGCCGAGCAGCACGGCCTGGCCCGATCCATAGACCAGTGGGTCGTCCGGGAGGCCATCCGGGTGGCGGCCCGCTACCCCGGGCCGGCGGATCGGCGCTTCGAGGTGAACCTCTCGGCCGAGTCACTCGGGGATCCCGAGCTGCCCGAGCTCATCGCCGCCTCCCTCGCCCAGGACGGGGTGGACCCGCGCCGGCTCATATTCGAGATCACCGAGACCGCTGCGATATCGAACTTCGGAGCAGCCCGGGCGTTCGTCGAGCGCATAACCGACCTCGGCTGCGGCTTCGCTCTCGACGACTTCGGCGCCGGATACGGCTCCTTCTACTACCTCAAGCACCTGCCCCTCCAGTACCTGAAGATCGACGGAGAGTTCATCCGGCAGTTGCCTTCGAGCCACACCGACCAGCTGATAGTGCAGGCGGTGGTGCGCGCCGCCCACGGTCTCGGGAAGCTGACCATCGCCGAGTACGTGGGCGACCGGGCCACCCTGGAGGCGCTCCGCCGGTACGGGGTGGACTTCGC
>JAKAXN010000510.1 GCA_021816565.1 Actinomycetes bacterium | reverse complement strand
CGCATACCGCTGGTCGAAACCGATGCCGTTGTCGCGGACGGTGAGGGTGGCGGAGGCCCCCTCCGCGGCGCCGCCCAGATCCACCTCGGGGGTGACACCGTCCCTGCGGAACTTGATGGCGTTGGACACCAGGTTCTGCAGGAGCTGCTGCATCTGGAGCGGGTCGGCCTCCACGACCGGCAGGTCCCCTACCCGGATGACGGCCCCCGTGTCGGTGATCTGCGACTCGAGGTCGTCGACCACGGACCGGGCGACGGTGGCCAGGTCGACCGCGACGAAGGGGCGACCCTGGGTGGACACCCGGGAGAAGCGGAGCAGGTCCTCGATCAGATTCTGCATCCGCTCCGCCGCCGAGTTGGCCCGGACCAGGTAGTCCCGGCCCCGCTCCGAGAGCCGGTCGGCTTCGGTCACGCTCAGCTGCTCGGTGAAGGTGCGCACCTTGCGGAGGGGTTCCTGGAGGTCGTGCGAGGCGATCGAGGCGAACTGGTCCAGCTCCTCGTTGGAGCGGGACAGCTCCGCGGCCCGCCGCTCGAGGGCGGCGTTGGCGTCGCTCAGCTCACCGTTGACGCCCGCCAGCCGGTCGTTGGCCTCCTGCAGCTGCCGGGCGCTGTGCAGCGCCCGCCAGCCGAGCAGCAGAGCCACCGCGGCGGCCAGGGCGAACGCCGCGAAGATGACCCAGGGCACCACCTGGCTGCTGCCCGTCACGCTGGCGAACAGCGCTCCGTCGGGGGCGGCCAGGACTATCTGCCAGTGGGAGTTCCGCAGGGTCACGTGGGCGAAGTAGGTGCCCCGCTGGTCCGCTCCGGATCCGCCGAGGGCCCCGGCCGCGCCGGGCTCGGCGATGGGGGCCCCGACCGGGGCCCGGCTGTTCGTCGAGGCCAGCACCTTCCCCCCGCCGTCCACCACGTAGTTGCTCTCGCCGTCCGCCCCGGGGATGCTGAGCAGGTCGCCGGTCAGGAACCGCCCGATGGCGGAGGCCCCCGAGCCGGCCCGGAGCCCGGTGACGACCGTTCGGGTCCCCGACGGGGTCCGGACGGGCGCGGCCAGGTCGACGACCGGGCCTGTGGCGCCGGTGACCAGATCCCCCAGCCCGTAGCGGTGGCCCGCCCGCACCTGCTCCGCCGCCGGGGAATCGGCCAGCGCCGCCGCAGCTGCTGCGCTCAGCCCCGACGAGTGGGCCAGCACCGCCCGGTCCGGTCCCAGCACGGCCACGTAGGCGTTCCCGCCGGATTCCGCCAGAGCATCCAGCTGCTGGCCGGTGACGGTCGGCTGCAGGTAGACCGGGTTGGGCGCGGCCTGGACGACGGCGGTGAAGACGCTGTTGATCAGGGAGGCCGCCAGCTCGGCCCGGTCCTGGATCTGGGTCTCGACCTCGCGGCGGGACTGGCTCTGGTTCCTGTCCAGCTCCACCGCGAACACCGCCAGGGCGGCCACGACCACGAACGCGGTGACGACCAGGGTCACGACCCATCTGCTGAGCTTCATGGATTTCACCCCCGTGCCCGAATAACCGGTTCGCCCTGAAAGTCCGGCTCAGGCCAAAAGTGCGGGATGCCTTTATCCGTGATAGACAGCCCACACAGCCCCAAAATGATCGCCCCCGACAATAGCGCTGTCAGCCGCTTTGTTCCTCCCGCATTCCGGTTCCGCAACCGGCGGTGCGACCGGCCGGGATGCTCAGGCCGGGTCGAGCGACCCGACCGGCCGGGCGTCGACGGCCCGGCCGTCACCGCCGTCACCGGAGTGATCGAGCTCGGCCGCCCGCCCCGGGATGAGCATCGACCCGGCCAGGGCCACGACCGAGACCACTGCAGCCACCGCGAAGGCCCGGTCGTACCCGCCGGCCAGGGCCGCTCTGACGCTGTCGTGGTGGCCGCCCGTCAGGGAGCGGGTGCGGTCGATGGCGATGGTGGCCAGCACGGCCAGGCCCAGGGACCCGCCCATCTGGCGCGACGTGTTGAGGACCCCCGAAGCCAGGCCGGCCTCCGCCCGGTCCACCCCGGTGGTGGCCGCCGCCGCGAGGGGGGTGAAGAGCACCCCCAGGGCCAGGGAGGTCAGGCAGCCCGGCACCAGCACCGAGCCCAGATACCCGGAGTGGGCGCCCACCATGGCCAGGCCGGCGAAGCCGACGGCGGCCAGCACGGTACCGACCTGGATGAGCGGTCGGACCCCGGTCCGGGGCATCAGCCGGGAGCTGGCCTGGGCCCCGATGATGATCACCACGGCCATGGGGAAGAAGGCGAATCCGGCCTTCAGGGCTCCGTAACCGAGCACGTTCTGCAGGTACAGCGACAGGAAATACCACATGGAGAAGAAGGCCCCGCCGACCAGGAACATCACCACGTTGGCCCCCGAGACGGGGCGGGACCGGAAGATGCGGAACGGCACCAGGGGGGTCGTCGCCACCCGGCGCTCGATGACCGCGAACGCTCCGAGCAGCCCGGCCGCCACCGCCAGGAGGATCAGGGTCTGCGCCGATCCCCAGGAGTGGCTGTCGGTGCCCACGATGGCGTAGATGAGCGCCCCCAGCCCGGCGGTGACCGTGACCGACCCGGCCAGGTCCAGCCGGGATCGGGTGCCGGGCCCGGAGGCCCGCCGGGCCTCGGTCAGGTAGGCCAGCGCCACCGCCGAGGCGGCCACCCCGATGGGGATGTTGACGAACAGCACCCACCGCCACGACAGCTCGGCGGTCAGGACCCCGCCGAGGATCGACCCGGCCGCCCCTCCCGCCCCGGCGACGGCGCTCCAGACGCCGAGGGCCCGGGCCACCCGGGCCCCGGAGAAGGTGGTGACGATGATGGTGAGGGTGGCCGGGGACAGGAAGGCCCCTCCGATGCCCTGGACGGCGCGGGCGGTGGTGAGCCACGTCGAGTTCTGGGCCAGTCCCCCGGCCAGGCTGGCCACGGTGAACAGCCCCAGGCCGAACAGGAACACCTTCCGGCGACCGAACAGGTCGGCGGCCCGGCCCCCGAGCAGCAGGAACCCGGCGAAGGTCAGCACGTAGGCGTTGACCACCCACTGCAGGCCGTTGGCCGTGTAGTGCAGGTCCCGCCCCATCGACGGCAGCGCCACGTTGACGATCGACACGTCGAGCACGACCATGAACTGGGCCACGCAGGCCAGGGTCAGGACCAGCCAGTCCGGGGTGTGGCGAGGCGCGACGGACGGCTGGGCGGGGGAGGCGTCGGTCATCGAGCGCTGCCAACGCCGGCCGGCGGCGCCTTGTTCCCGTCCGGTCAGGATTCGACCGGCGCCGCCAGCTCCACCAGCTCGAGCCAGTAGCGCTGCCAGGTCCGCATGGCCTCGACCAGCCCGGCGAAGGTCACCGGCTTGGTGATGAAGGAGCTGACGCCGAGGTCGTAGGAGCGCAGGACGTCCTCGTCGTCGCGGGAGGTGGTGAGGACGACCACCGGGATGCTCCGGAGGGAGGCGTCGGCCTTGATCTCGGCCAGGGCCTCCCGCCCGTCCTTCTTCGGCATGT
>JAKAXN010000509.1 GCA_021816565.1 Actinomycetes bacterium | reverse complement strand
GCAGTAGGACGGCAGGCCGGCAACCCCGGCTCTTGTGACAGTAGCCACACCCGGCCGCCTGGAGCGTTCGGCCCTACAGGAAGCCCCCTCCGGGGCCGACAGAAACGTGTGAGTTGTGACCTGGCGGCGATGTTGGCCCACCTGGTGGCGTGCGGGGGGTCGGACCTGCACGTCGGGGTGGGCAGCCCGCCGCGCATCCGGGTGACCAGCGACCTGCGGCCGGCCCCGTTCCCGCCGGTACAGCCGGGGGAGCTGGCCGCCGCCCTGCGGGCCGTCCTGCCCGCCGACCGGGTGGCCGAGTTCGAAAGGACCGGGGAGGCGGACTTCTCGCTCTCCCTGCCGGGGGTGGGCCGGTTCCGGGGCAACGCCTGCCGGCAGCGGGGGAGCGCGGCCGTGGTCCTGCGCCGGGTGCTGCCCGCCGCCGTCACCGCCGAGCAGCTGGGCCTGCCGCCCATAGTGACCCGCCTGGCCAACGAGCAGCGGGGGATGGTGCTCGTCACCGGTCCCACCGGCTCGGGCAAGACCACCACCCTGGCGGCGATGATCGACCACATCAACACCACCCGGGCCTGCAAGATCGTCACCATCGAGGACCCCATCGAGGTCATCCACTCGGACAAGAGGTCGGTCATCTGGCAGCGCGAGATCGGCGCCGACACCGCCGACTACGCCCAGGCCATGCGCCGGGTGCTGCGCCAGGACCCCGACGTGATCCTCATCGGCGAGATGCGCGACAGCGAGACGGTCTCCACCGCCCTGTCCGCCGCCGAGACCGGCCACCTGGTGCTCTCCACGCTGCACACCACCAGCGCCACCGAGACCATCAACCGCATCATCGACTTCTTCCCGCCGGCCCAGCACCGCCAGGCCCGGCTGACCCTGGCCGGGGTGCTGAAGGGGGTGGTTAGTCAGCGCCTGGTGCCCACGGCCGACGGGCAGGGCCGGGCCCCGGCCATCGAGGCCATGGTGGTGACCGGCCGCATCGCCGACTGCATCATCGAGCCCGAGAGCCCCGGTGAGAGCATCGAGGAGCAGATAGCCGGCGGAAGCTACTACGGCATGCAGACCTTCGACCAGAGCCTGTTCCAGCTGGTCCGGGCCCAGGCCATCACCGTCCAGGCGGCCATGGGCGCCGCCACAAACCCCCACGACCTGATGGTGGCCCTCGAGTCGGCCGGGGTCATCGCGTCCCGCAAATCTCCCCTGGCCTCCTGACCGCCCGACCCCGACCCCCGACCCCCGACCCCCGACCCCCGACCCCCGAAACCCCCCGACGCCGACACCCCCCGCCCGGCCGCCCCACCCGGTGGCCGACCCATCCGGAGCCCCGTTGCCGCAGATCCCCACTCTCAGCCCGGCCATGAACTTCGAGGAGGCCTGCGACGCCGTCCTCGACTACCTGAAGGAAGCCGTACCGCTCGGCTACTGGGCGGTCACCCGCTACGACGGCACCGACCAGGTGTACCTGGACGTGCGCGACGACGCCTACGGCCGCCAGGCCGGTGACCGTCACCCGTGGTCGGAGTCGCTGTGCCAGTTCGCCACCGAGGGGGTCGCCCCCGAGATCGCCGGTGACGCCATGGCCGTCCCGCAGTACGCCGCCGCCGGGGTGGCCCGGCGCATGCCCATCGGCGCCTTCGTGGGCCTGCCCATCCGTCGGGCCGACGGGACCCTGTTCGGGACCCTGTGCGGCCTCGACCCGCAGCCGCAGGGCGACGACCTGGCCGGGCACGGCGCGCTGCTGCACCTCCTCACGTTCCTGCTGAGCAGCGTGCTCCACGCCGACATGGAACGGGTCGAGACAGCCCGCCGGGTGGAGGCGGCCGAGCGGGCGGCCGAGACCGACCCGCTCACCGGGCTGCTCAACCGGCGGGGCTGGCAGCGCTACATCGCCGCCGAGGAGGCCCGCTACCGCCGTTACGGGGACCCGGGGTCGGTGATCATCGTGGACCTGGACCGCCTGAAGCAGGTCAACGACACCGCCGGACACGCCGCCGGTGACGCCCACATCCGGGCCGCCGCCGCCGCTCTGCGGGCGACCGTCCGCGAGCGCGACGTGATGGCCCGGCTGGGCGGCGACGAGTTCGGCATCATCGCCGTGGGGGCCACCCCGGCCGAGGCCGGCCCGCTGGTCGAGCGGCTGCGCCGGGCGCTCGACGACGCCGGTGTGCCGGGATCGGTCGGTCACGCCACCTACAGCTACGGGGCCGGTTTCGCCGGGGCCTGGGCCGCCGCCGACGCCGACATGTACGCGGACAAACGGCGCCGCCGGCCGGCTGCCTGAGCCACCGCGGGCCGGCGTTCCCCGGTCCCGGCGCCGCTGTCACCCAACTGTCAGATTCCCCGGTCCGCAGCCCGGGTACCAGTGCAACTGACGGTCTGATCCCCGGCGGATCCGGGCAGGCCGCAGGACCGCCCGGTCCGACGCTCGAGACCAAAGGAACCATCACGTTGCGACACGAAGCCTCTTCTGCCCGGCGCGCCCCCGGATCCTCCCGTAGGGCCGCCACCTACGGATTGACCGCCAAGGCCGCGGCGGCCGCCGCCCTGGTGGCCGCCTCTCCGGGCATCGCCGCCGTCCTCCCCGGCCCGGCCGCCCACGCCGCCACCAGCGCCAGGAGCGCGCAGTCCACCCCGCCCGGGTGCCAGACGTCCTTCACCAGCACCACGCCTGTGGTGGGGGTGGCCACCGACCGGACCGGTCCCGGCTACTGGGAGGTCGACCAGGCCGGGCAGGTGGCGGCCATCGGCGGAGCCACCTGCTACGGGTCCCTGGCCGCGGTGCACCTCAACCAGCCCATCGTGGGCATGGCCTCCACACCCGACGGCCACGGCTACTGGCTGGTGGCCTCCGACGGCGGGGTGTTCGGCTTCGGCGACGCCGGCTTCTACGGCTCGACCGGCAACGTGCACCTCAACCAGCCCATCGTGGGCATGGCCTCCACACCCGACGGCCACGGCTACTGGCTGGTCGCCGCCGACGGCGGGGTCTTCGCCTACGGCGACGCCGGCTTCTACGGCTCCACCGGCAACATGATGCTGGACCAGTCGGTGGTGGGCATCGCCTCCTCCCCTGACGGCCACGGCTACTGGCTGGTGGCCCGCGACGGTGGGATCTTCGCCTACGGCGACGCCGGCTTCCACGGCTCGGTGGGCGGCCAGGCCATCGCCAGCCCCGTCGTCGGGATGGCCGCCGACCCGGCCACCGGCGGCTACTGGATGGTGGGGGCCGACGGGGGCATCTACTCCTTCGACGCCCCCTTCCACGGCTCGGCCGGCGCCACGACCCTGTCCGCCCCGGCCACCGCCGTGTCGGCCACCACCGGGGGCGGCGGCTACCGGATCGTGCTGGCCGACGGCCACGTGCTCGACTACGGGACCGCCACCTACAGCGGCCAGGCCACCCTGCCGGCCGGCACCCGGCTGCGCTGCCTGTCCAGCCAGATGGGGGCCTACGTGGCCGGCAACCAGGCCGGGGTGGGCAACGTGGGCCTGGCCAT
>JAKAXN010000060.1 GCA_021816565.1 Actinomycetes bacterium | reverse complement strand
CCGACATCCTCTTCGTCGACGAGGTGCTGGCGGTGGGCGACGAGGCGTTCCAGCGCAAGTGCAACGACAAGTTCAACGAGCTGAGCCAGGCCGGCAAGACCATCGTGCTGGTCAGCCACGGCCTGTCGGGCGTGGAGAACATGTGCGACCGGGTCGCGTGGTTCTCCCACGGCCAGCTCATGCAGGTCGGCCCGGCCCGCGACGTGGTCATGGCCTACAGCGACTCCGTCCAGGAGGGCCGCCACATCGACGAGTTCGGCCACCTGCGGTGGGGCTCGGGCGAGGCCCGGATCAACGGGGTCATGTGGCTCGATCCCGGAGACTCCCCGGTCAGCCGGCTCCACAGCGGCCGCCCGGCCCGGCTCCGCCTCTTCTACGAGACCGCCGAGGCGGTGGGCCGCCCGGTGTTCTCGGTGAAGATCGCCACCCCCGCCGGGTTCGAGGTGTCCACCACCACATCGCGCGACGTGGGCTGCGTGCCCGAGAAGCTCGACGGGTCGGGTCACGTGGACCTGACCTTCGACCAGCTCCGGCTGCTGCCCGGTCCGTACGTGCTGACCGTGGCCGTCACCGACTCGTCGCGCATCCACGACTACGACGTCCGCCACGAGATCGTCCGCTTCGAGGTGGAGAAGGGTGACCTGCGCGAGCCCTCCGGCGTGGTGGCCCTCGGCGGGCAGTGGAAGATCGAGAAGCACACCCCGGCCTGATCCGCCGCCCCGGAGGTGCCCCGGTCGTGCTGCTAGACCGCGACGGGGTGCTCAACCGGCTGGTCCCCCGTTCCCCCGGAGGACGACAGGGGGAGGCCCCGCTGAGCGCCGGCCAGGTGGTTCTGGTCCCCGGAGCGGCCCGGGCACTGGTCCGGCTCCGGGCCGAGGGATTCCTGCTGGCGGTGGTCACCAATCAGCCGGCGGTGGCCAAGGGGGAGGTGGAAGCGGTGGAGCTGCGCCGGGTCCACGCCCAGGTGCTGGGCCTGCTGGCCGGGCGGGGAGCGACCGTTGACGCGCTGCGGTTGTGCCTGCACCACCCGGAGGGTCGCCCCGGGCACCCGCTCAGCATCGCCTGCGCCTGCCGCAAACCGGCGCCGGGCATGCTGCTGTCGGTCCTGGCCCAGCTCGGCGCCGATCCCGCCCAGAGCTGGATGGTCGGCGACTCCGACAGCGACACGGCCGCCGGCCGGGCGGCCGGGCTCACCACCGTTTTGGTCGAATCGGAGCTGGGCGCCCACAAGCGGTCCGGTCGGCCGGCCCCCGACGCCCGGGTCGCAGACGTGACCGCCGCGGTCGAGCTGATCGTGGCCCGCAGACGGACGGCTGTGCGACCCGGGGAGCCCCCCACTAGCATCTAGGTCCCGATGGATGCGCACCCGAGGGCCCCGAAGTACTCGGCCCGGGTCGACAGGTCCGAGAGCAACACCTCACACGCCATCGTCTTGGATCTGGTCGGAACGGACAAACGGGTTCTCGACGTGGGTTGCGCGTCCGGTTACCTGGCGGAGGCGTTGGGGGCGCAGGGCAACAAGGTGTCGGGGGTGGAGTTGGACCCGGTCGCGGCGGAGAAGGCCCGGCCGTTCCTCGACCGCCTGGTGGTGGGCAACGTCGAAGAGCTGGACCTGGTGGGCGAGTTCGGCCCGGGCGAGTTCGACGTGCTGGTGTTCGCCGACGTGCTCGAGCACGTCAAGGATCCGGTGGACGTGCTGAGCCGGGCCCGGCCCCTGCTGGCCGAGGGCGGCTACGCCGTGCTCTCCATCCCCAACGTGGCCCACGGCTCGGTCCGCCTGTCGCTGCTCCGGGGCCGCTTCGACTACCAGCCGCTCGGGCTCCTCGACGACACCCACCTGCGGTTCTTCACCCGGTCCACCCTGGAGCGCATGGTGGTCGACGCCGGGTTCGTGCCGGTCGAGACCCGCCAGACCACCGCCGGCCCGTTCGAGACGGAGCTGCAGGTGGCCCGCGCCGACTACCCGGATTCGGTGGTGGCCGAGGTGGAGGCCGACCCCGAGAGCCGCTCCTACCAGTTCCTGGTGCGGGCCGAGCCGGTGGACACCTCGGCCGCCGCTGTGGGGGCGGCGCTGGTCGAGCGCAACCGGGAGGTGTACGCCCTGCGCAGCGTGCTCTCCGACATAGCCAGGCTGGCCGGAGACGGTCCGAGCCGCCCGGTGGTGGCGGTGCTCGACGCCGGCGGCGAGGAGCTGGCCGCCCTGCGGGTCCTGCGCAACGAGGTGACCAGGATCGAGTTGGGCCGCCGGCTGGCCGGCTTCCAGGTGCGGGGCTACACCCTCGACCCGGGCCCGGTGGTGTCGGGCATGGGCGCCGACGGGATCGAGTCGCTGGCCCCCTGGGGTCCCGGATCGGCCGAGCAGCTGAGATCGGCCGTCGACGCGGTGGTGGTACTGCCCGGCGTCCCGGCCGCCGCCGAAGCCGTGCTCGACGATCTGGCCTCGGCGGGGATCCCCGTCCACCGCATGGGCACCCGGTCCGGGGAGCCCGACGCCCTGGGGGTGGCCCACCGCCTGGTCGGGCCCGGCATCGCCGGGCAGCGGTCCGAGTACCTGCGGGCCACCGGGGCCATCCCGCCCGGAGGGTCGTTCACCCTCGAGGCCCCCGGCCCGATCGCCGGGGCACCGGCGGGGGAGGGCCGCCGACCGGGCCTGCAGCCACCGGCGGACGTGTCGCCGCTGGACCTGGTCGGCCTGGTGGCGGCTGCCGAGGAGGTATCGGGCAGCGGGGCCGGGCTGGCGGCGCTGGCCGCCGGGCTGGGCCGTCCGGTGACGGGGGCCCCGGAGGGCGATGCCCCGGAGGTGGTCCGGTCCCGGCTGGGAGGGGCGGTCGACCGTTGCTTCGATGATCTCTACGTCCGGCTGGTCGCCGAGGCCGGGCGGAGGCTGACCGCCACCGTGCCGCAGCGGCTGGAGCAACTGCAGGGCCGGGTGGCGCTGCTCGAGGCGGTCAACGCCGGTCTGGTGGCGGCGCTCGGGCGGGAGCGGGCGGTCATGGCCGCCGAGGTGGTCCGGCTCCGGTCCCGCCCCGCCGGAGCGGAGCAGCCCGGACCCAACCCGATGCTCGTGGAGCGGCTCAACCAGGATCTGGGCCGGGCTGCGGCCGAGACCGCCCGGCTCGAGGCCGAGATCGCCCGCATCTACGCCACCCGGACGATGCGGGCGGTGGCCCCCGTCCGGCGCATGTACGGTCGCCTGCGCTCCATCAGGCCGTGACACCCGAGGTGACCGTCGTCGAGCCGGGCGGCCCGGTACCGCTCGGCTCCCTGGTGCTGGCCGCAGCCGACCGGCCCGGGGGCACGGTGGTGGTCGTGTCCGACCCGGCTGCCGGGACCCCGGCGCCGCCGGCCGCCCGGCTGGCCGGCCTGCTGGACGGGCGCCTCGGGATCGGAGCGGTGCTGCCCGGCCCGCCGCGACCGGGGCGCACACCTGGCACCGATGGCGCCCGCGACACCCGAGCGCCGTCCGGCTCGGCGGTGGCGGTCACCGCCGCGATGGTCAACCGGTCCCGTATCGATCCCCGCAGCGACGATCCCCGGGAGGTGATCCCGGCACTGGTGGCCGCCGCCCGGGCGGCCGGCCTGCGGGTCGTCACCGACCCGACCTGGCCGGCCCGGGTGAGCTCCCGGGGGCCGGCGGGGGAGTACCGCCGTCCGGCCGGGCTGGCCGTGCTGATCGTGACCGCGCCCGTCGACGACGAGTGGATGCGCGCCGACGAGCGGGCCGCGGCCGAGCTGATCGAGTCCGTGGCGGAGGCCTGCGGGCCCGTGCCGGTCACGGTGATGACCACCGAGCGGACCAGCCCGTCCGCCCGGGCCCGCTGGGCCGCCGCCGGGCTGACAGTGGTCGAGGGGCCGGAGGCGTGGGCCGGCGGGCCCGACCCCTACAGCTTCTCCCACGTGGTGCTGACCGCCGCCGCAGCCCGATCCTCGGCCCGGGCCTGGGTGGAGCGCACCCAGCCGCAGGCGGCGCGCATCGTCTACCTGCCGTCGCTGGCCTTCCGCGAGGTGTCGCGGATAGCCCCGGTCAGCCCGGCCGACGAGATGGCCGGCCTGGACCTGGTCCGCTTGGACGTGGAGGACGCGGTGGCCCACCTGGCCGGATGGGGCCACTTCGTGTGGTGCCAGTGGGAGGCCGACGCCGCGGTCCTGCGCGGGTGGCTGCCCGGGGTGGACGTCACGGCCATACGGCCGGCCGTCAGCGTCACGGCCGCCCCGGTGCCGCGGGCGCAGCGCCGGGGGGTGGTGGTGGTCGCGGCAGAGGGCCACGACGTCATCGGGGGCCACGAGGACGCCGCCCTGAGGGCCCTGGCCGAGGTGCTCCCGGCCGTCCGGGACCGGGCGTCCGGGGCGGAGTGGACCGTCGTCGCCGACCGTCCCACCCCGATGCTGGCCGACGCCTGCCGCCGGGCCGGTGTGGAGGTGGCCGCCTCGGCCCACCTGCCGGCCCTGGTGGCCGGGGCCCGGGTGGTGCTGTCCGCACCCACCTACGGGTCGGGGCAGCCGGCCGTCCTGATGGGCTGCCTGGAGGCCGGAACCCCCTTCGTCTGCACGCCCTTCTCTGCCGCCGACCTGGGCATCGGGAGCCTGGCCGGAGTGGCGTTGTGCGCCGCGGCGGAGGACCTGGCCACCCGCACGGCCCAGCTGCTGATCGACGACGGCCGGTGGGACGCGGTGACCGCAGAAGCCCGCCGGGTCGTGGAGCAGACCTACGCCCCCGGCATCCGGGCCTCCGAGCTGGCCGCCGCCCTGGCCCGGGCCGGGCTGGCCGCCACCGGCCCTGCCTGGCCCCGGGCCGGCCGCCCGGCGGAGCGGCCGGAGGTGTACCGGCCCCCCGTGGTGGACATCCGGCCGGCCGGCCTGGCCGAACCCGGGCCGCTGCCCGAGGTGGTGCCGGTGGACGAGCGTCCCCGCTACCAGCTGTGGAACGAGCGGCGCGGGCCCACCGCCGAGGTGCTCGACGCTCTCGGGCAGGAGCTGTCCGGCCTGCGGCACCGGCCCGAGATCAGCGTCCTGATGCCGGTGTACAACACCCCGCCCGACGTGCTGCGCGCCGCGGTGGAGTCGGTGCGGGCCCAGATATACCCCCGGTGGCAGCTCTGCATGGCCAACGACGGATCCGACCGGGCGGAGACCCTCCGGATCCTGGATGGTCTGCGCAGCGACGAGCGGGTGCGCGTGGTGGACCTGCCGGGGTCGTCGGGGATCTCCGGGGCCACCAACGCGGCCTTGGCCCTGGCCACGGGCGACTTCGTGGCGTTCTTGGACCACGACGACGAGCTCAAGCCCCACGCCCTGGCCCAGGTGGCCCGGTGGCTCGACGCCGACCCGACCATCGACCTGCTCTACAGCGACGAGGACAAGCTCGACCCCGCCGGTGAGCTCTACGACCCGCACATCAAGCCGGAGTGGTCGCCGGACCTGCTCACCACCCAGAACTACATCTGTCACCTGACGGTGGCCCGCCGTTCGCTGGTGGAGAAGGTGGGCGGCCTGCGGTCGCAGTTCGACGGCAGCCAGGACTACGACCTGCTCCTGCGGCTGAGTGAGCAGACCGACCGCATCGCGCACATTCCGGAGCCGCTGTACTCCTGGCGGGCCGTGCCCGGCTCGGCCGCCGCTGACGCCGAGGCCAAGCCCTACGCCATCGACGCCGGCCGGCGGGCGGTGGCCGACGCCCTGCGCCGACGGGGCTACGGGAACAGGGTGGACACGACGGGCCGGATCGGCTTCTTCCGGGCCCGCTACCCGATCCCCGGGAACCCCAAGGTGTCGATCATCGTGCCGACCAAGGACGGCCGGTTCCTGCTCGAGCGGTGCCTGGAGAGCGTCATCCGCAAGACGACCTACCGCAACTACGAGATCGTCGTGATCGACAACCAGAGCACCGACGGGGCCACCCTCTCCTACCTCGAGACCGGCCCGTGGCGGGTGATCCGCTACCCGCACCGGTTCAACTACGCCCGGATGATGAACCTGGCGGCCCGCCTGGTCGACGGTGACGCGCTGCTGTTTCTCAACAACGACACCGAGATCATCACCCCCGAGTGGATCGAGGGCCTGCTCGAGCACGCCATGCGCCCCGAGGTCGGCGCGGTGGGCGGCCGCCTGTACTTCGGCAACGGCGAGCCCCAGCACGAGGGGATCATGACCGGCATAGGGGGGTGGGCCCACAACACCAACCACCGGGGGTTCTGGGGCCGGGGGGAGGCGACCCGCAACGTCAGCGCGGTGACCGGCGCGTGCACCATGATCCGCCCGTCGGTGTTCGCCCGGGTGGGGGGTAACGACGAGCGGCTGCGGGTGGCCTACAACGACGTGGACCTGTGCCTGAGGATCCGCCAGGCCGGCTATCAGGTCGTCTACACGCCCCACGTGGAGCTGTACCACCACGAGAGCTCGACCCGGGGCAAGTTCGAGCACGAGGAGGACGGGCCGCTGTTCGGGCTGCGCTGGCAGGTGAGGGACAACGTCGACCCGTACTACAGCCCCATGTTCGAGGACTTCCCCCCGTTCCTCATTAGGCTCTGAACCGGTGAAGCTGGTCATACAGGTCCCGTGCCTCAACGAGGCGGAGACCCTGCCGGCGGTGCTGGCTGCCGTCCCCCGGCACATCCCCGGCGTGGAGCAGGTCGAGCTGCTGGTGATAGACGACGGTTGCACCGATGCCACGGTGGAGGTGGCCCGCCGGCTGGGCGTCCGCCACTTCGTGCGCCACACCCGGACCCGGGGGCTCGGCCAGTCCTTCCACGACGGTGTGCTGAAGGCACTGGAGATGGGCGCCGACATCCTGGTCAACACCGACGGGGACAACCAGTACCCGAGCGAACGGATCCCCGATCTGGTCGCCCCCATCGTGGAGGGCCGGGCCGACATCGTGGTGGCCGACCGCCAGACCCACCGAATCGACCACTTTCCGCCGCTGAAGAAGAGGTTGCAGAAAATTGGCAGCCGGGTGGTCAACCTGGCGGCGTCGACGGAGCTGCCCGACGCGGCCAGCGGCTTCCGGGCCTATTCGCGTGAGGCGCTGATCAATCTCAACACGGTCACCAAGTTCAGCTACTGCATGGAGACGATCATCCAAGCCGGCAACAAGCGGTTGCAGGTGGTGAGCGTCCCGGTCGACACCAACCCGAAGACCCGGGAGTCACGGCTGTTCCGCACCGACCGGGAGCACGTGGCGAAGTCGGCGGTGGCCATCCTGCGGGCCTACATCATGTACCGGCCCCTGGTGTTCTTCGCGTGCCTGGGCGCGCTGTTCCTGACCCTCGGTCTGGTGCCCTTCGCCCGCTTCCTCATCCTGGTGGAGGCCGGGTCCGGTGCCGGTGTCGGACGCCATGTGCAGTCGCTCGTCGTCGGCGGGGTGCTGATCGTCGCCGCCCTCATCACCCTGGCCCTCGGGGTCATCGCCGACCTGATCCGGATCAACCGGGCGTTGATCGAGGACGGCCTGGTGCAGCAGAAGCGCCAGATGTTCGCCGTCCCGCCCCCGGGCTCAGCGGTGCCGGGCGGAGCGGTTCCGGGCGGAGCGGACGACGCGGCGGCCCAGCCCCGATCCGACCTCCGCCAGGCCCCCGCGCCGGTAGGCGGCGGCGGCCCGGCCGGCCGCCGCCCGGAGCCGCTGGTCTAGGGCGGCCGGCGGCTGCACCGGCCCGGGCCCCGGATCCGGCCCGGGGGGCGGTGGGGGAGCCGGAACGGGAGGCCAGGGCAGCAGGGAACCCACGTCGGCGGCGCGCGCCGGCGAGTCGCAGAAGTCCACCAGGGGCCGCAGCACCTCCGACCAGACGAAGCGGCGGGCGACGGCGCCGGCGTTGGCCCGGCTGCGGGCCCGGGCTGCGGGATCGTCGAGCAGGGCCGAAACCGCCGAGCACACGGCGTCCACATCCTCCCCCGGCACCACGGCGCCGAGGCCCTCCCGGGCGATGATCTCGGCGAAGCCGTCCCCCCTGGTGGCGACGATCGGGAGACCGGCCCAGATGTAGTCGAGGATCCGGGTGCGGAAGGAGTAGGCCGTCTCGACGTGCTCGACGTGCAGCGACAGGGCCACGTCGGCCTCGAGCAGGAAGTTGGCCCGGTCCTCGTAGGCCACCCAGCTCTCGTTGAAGAAGACGTGGGTGCCGGCGATGCCGAGCTCGGACGCCAGGGCCCGGGCCGCGATCAGGGTCCTGGACTCCTCGATGGCCGGGTTGGGGTGGCGCACCCCGAGGAAGTACAACCTCAGGTCCGGGTGGGAGGCCCTCAGCCGGTCCACCGCCCGGATGGCTGTCAGGGGATCGAACCAGTCGTAGACGCCTCCGCCCCACAAGAGCACCCGGTCGTCCGGGCCGATGCCCGGGATCACTCCCTTCAGCGCCGGCCGCTCCCGCACCGGCGGCTCGTCGGGCAGCCCGAAGGCCACCACGTCGATGAGTCGGCGCAGGGAGGGATCGGCGCCGTAGTTGGCCGGGTTGACCCGCCCGGCCGCGGAGAGGAAACCCAGCCACAGGTCCCGTTGCTTCTCACTGGCGCACACGAAGAAGTCGCCCCGCAGCATCTGCTCGCCCAGTACCCGGACCGACGACGCCAGGTTGACCGACCTCTCCGGCTCGGGCTGCTCCCGGCCCAGCTCGAGGGCCTCCAGGTGCAGCGGGTCGTACAGGTCGACGACCATCACCTTTTCCGTGGTCTTCAGCACAGGCACGTGGTTGAGCACGTAGCCCTGGAAGACGACCACGCTGCACCACCGCTCCAGCTCGGCGAAGCGGTCCTGGTCGGCGGCTTCGGTCCTGAACGCGTCGCTGCTGCGCTCGCAGGTCGGCGAGGTGGTGGCCAGCACCACCTCGTGGCGGCGGGCCAGGGCTTCGGCGATCTGCCAGGCCCGGATGGCCGGGCCGGCCATCCGCTCGGTGAGGACGTCGTCAGTGACGATGAGGATGCGCTGCACGGTGACCGGCGCGGCTACCTTCGGCCGGATGGCCCATGCCGGAGACCGAGCGAGCGGATCTGGAGCACCGGGGCAGCCTAGCGGTCGCCGCCGGATCCTGGTGCTGTGCTTCGACCCCCTGACCGAGACCATGCCGGGCCCGGCCATCCGGGCCTGGCACCTGGCCGAGCAGCTGGCGCGTACGTCGCAGGTGGTGCTGGCCGGCACCGCCGGGGCCACCCGCACATCCCCCGCCATGGAGGTCCGGGCGGTGTCGGGGCCCGACCTCGACGCCCTGCTCGGCGACGTCGACGCGGTGTTCGCCCCGACCAGCGTGGTCCGCCGGCACCCGGCGGTGGTGGAGTCGGGACTCCCGCTGTGCATCGACATGTACATCCCCACCCATCTCGAGAACCTGGAGGCCCTGGGCCAGGCCGGCGGCGAGGAGCACGTGGCGGCGGTGGAGCACCAGGTGTCGGTGATCAACGACGACCTGCGCAGCGGGGACTTCTTCCTCTGCGCCAGCGAACGCCAGCGGGATTTCTGGCTCGGCAGCCTGGCATCGCTCGGCCGGCTCAACCCGGCCACCTACGCCGATGACCCGACCCTGCGCCGCCTCATCGACGTGGTCCCCTTCGGCCTGGACCCGGCCCCGCCCGGCGGGGAGCGGGGGATGCTGCGCCGGGCCTTCCCCGGTATCGGCGAGCGGGACCCCGTGGTCATCTGGGGCGGCGGGGTCTACAACTGGTTCGACCCGCTGTCGTTGCTGGTGGCCGTGGACGAACTGCGGGTCTCCCGGCCGGACATCCGCCTGGTGTTCCTCGGCATGCGCAACCCCAACCCCGACATCCCCGAGATGCGGGTGGCGTCCCAGCTGAGGGCCGAGAGCGACCGCCGGGGTCTCACCGGGACCCACGTCTTCTTCAACGAGGGCTGGGTGCCGTACGACCAGAGGGCCGCCTACCTGGCCGACGCCGATGTGGCGGCCAGCACCCATCTGGCCCACGTCGAGACCCATTTCTCGTTCCGCACCCGGGTCCTCGACTACCTGTGGGCCGGCCTGCCCATGGTCCTGACCGGAGGCGACACCCTCTCCGACGGCATACAGGAGGCCGGCCTGGGCATCACCGTGGGGCCGGCCGACCCGGCTGCCATCGCCGCTGCCATCGACCGCCTGCTCGCCGACCCGCCCGACCGTCGAGCCGTGCGCGAGTACGGGGCGCGCTTCAGCTGGGACCGGGTGGCCGCTCCGCTGCTGAGCTTCGCCGCCGCCCCCCAGGTGGCCGCCGACCGCGACCGGACCGGCGGGCCGGCCGCCCGACCGGGCCCGGACGCGCTGCCGGCGCCGGCCCCCGTCGGGGAACCGGCGCCGGCGGAGGACGCTCTGGAGGCCGGCCTGGTCAGGCTGGCCCGGGGGTCGGCCCGTCGGCTGTCCCCCCGGTTGCGCCGGCTCCCCAGGCCGGTCAGGCGCCTGGGGAGCCGGCTGCTGCGCCGCTGAGCCCTACGCTCAGTACCCGGCCATACCGACGACCGGCTTGTTGAGGGCCACGTTGCCGGTGGAGCCGTAGAACCTGGCGTCGCCGTAGGCGAAGATGCCGCCGTCGGAGGCCACCAGCCAGTAGCCCTTACCGTCGCGCGTGGCGGCCATGCCGACGACCGGCTTGTTGAGGGCCACGTTGCCGGTGGAGCCGTAGAAGCTGGCGTCGCCGTAGGCGAAGATGCCGCCGTCGGTGGCGTCGAGCCAGTAGCCCTCACCGTCGGGGGTGGCGGCCATGCCGACGATGGGCTTGTTGAGTGCCACGTTGCCGGTGGAGCCGTAGAACCTGGCGTCGCCGTAGGAGAACACCCCGCCGTCGGAGGCCACCAGCCAGTAGCCCTTGCCGTCGGGGGTGGCGGCCATGCCGACGATGGGCTTGTTGAGGGCCACGTTGCCGGTGGAGCCGTAGAACCTGGCGTCGCCGAAGGCGAAGATGCCGCCGTCGGAGGCCACCAGCCAGTAGCCGCCCCCGTCGGGCGTCCCGGCCATGCCGACGACCGGCCTGTTCAGGACGACGCTGCCGGTGGAGCCGCAGAACGGCAGGTTGCCGTAGGCGAAGATACCGCCGTCGGAGGCGTCCAGCCAGTAGCCGTTCGGCGTGGCGGCCGGCGGCTTGCACGCCACGTTGATGGGCGCGGGGGGCGGGGTCCCGGCGTCGCCGGTGAGCTGGCTGTCGTGGTGGAACATGGGCCACGAACCCTGCGCCCCCACCTGGCTGCCCGGGCTGTTCGCCACCTCCAGGTGCACCACCTCGCTTCCGGAGCCGTTGTAGCCGGCCACGGTTATGCCGACGGTGCCGTTGGCGTCGCGGGTGACCAGCGGGGCGTTCTGGAACGCCAGCGCCCCGTGCAGACCGCTCCAGAGGACCGCCCCGGTCCGGCCGTCGAGGATCTCCACCCCGGCGGTGGTAGTGGCGATGATGTCCTGGTGGCCGTTGCCCAGGTCGGCCGAAACCACCCCGCCGATGATCCCGCCCAGGGCCGGCGTCTTCCAGATGACCGCCCCGTTGGAACCGTTGAGGAGGTACACCGAACCGGAGCTCAGGTCGGTCGAGGCGGTTCCCTCGGCGACCTGGAGGGAGCCGTTGCCGAGGGCGTCGACCAGGGCCGGGCTGCTGGTGGTCTGGCCGTCCAGGGTGGCGGCCCAGGCCAGCCCGCAGTGGGGGTTCACCGCGATGAGCTGGTTGGTGTTGGACGCTCCGGGCCAGAAGGTACCGGTGCCGGCCACGATCCCGACCGCGTTGCCGCCCAGGAACTGCCCGACCGCCGGGGAGGACTGCACCACCTGGTTGGTGTCGTAGGAGCACAGCAGGGCGCCGTGGTCGCTGAGCACCCGGATGTGGCCACCGTCGGTGTAGGTCTTGCCGAACGCCACTCCGGCGGTGGAGTCCCCGCCCTCCACGATCTCGGTCTGGCCGTTGCTGTAGAGGTCGGCCAGGGCCGGGGTCGCGAAGTTCGAGTCGGCCTGGAAGAAGGGGAAGCCGGGCAGCACCGCACCGTTGGATGCGTTGAGAGCGTCGGAGGTCTGGCCCATCGAGCCGCCGACCACGGCGCCGACACCCTGCAGGGTGCCGTAGGCCAGGCCGGTGTCCACGCCCGACGTCGGGGTGGGCGACGCCGGCGTGGCCGGCGGGGCCTGTGACCACAGGCGGGCGCCGGTGGCGCTGTAGGCGTAGTACCCGCCCAGGGCCGGGTTGGAGGCGTTCCCGGCCCCTATGAACACCTCGGGGCCGTTGGTGGAGGGGGCGGTGTCGATCTGCGGGTTGCCGGGGATGGTGGCCGGCCAGCCCGGGACCGGGGAGCCGTTGGAGAGGTGCAGGGCGTAGACCTTGCCGCTTCGATCGCCGACGATCACCGACTGTCCGGCCGAGTCCAGGGTGCCCACGATCGGTGATGACTTGGCGATCACGTTGCTGCCGTCGGCGATGGGTGTGGCCCACACCTGGGTGACGGTCAGGCCGGCCGAGGCGTGCACCGCCCCGGTTGCGGCGGTGGCCACGGCCGGTGACACCAGGGTGGCCCCGGCCAGCAGCGTGGAGCCGGCGAGAGCGGCTCTGGACAGCCCTCCCGGCAGGGTCTTGCGTTCCATCTGGTTCCCTCCGTCATCGTCCGCCGCGTTCCGACGGCTGGTAGCTTCGTCCGGGTGTCTAGAGCGACCCGGACGGCCGCATGGTGCGGCGGGCGACATGGTAGTTACGCCGCCCGCGGCGGTGACTGAAGCGGTGCGCCGCATCGATCAGTTCGTGCCGAGCTTCGTCAAGCACGACGCCATCAGCAACCACGTGCAGCAGGTGCGACGGCTGTTGAGGTCGGCCGGCTACTCCTCCGACGTCTACTACGAGCACCTCGACCCCCGCCTCGAGGGGGAGGCCCGCCCGTTCGCCGACTGCGACCCGGCGCCCGATCCCGAGCGGCTGATCCTCTACCACGCCTCCACCCATTCGGACATGACCGACTGGTTGATCGGGGCGGCCCGGGGGGGTCAGGCGGTGGCCCTCGACTACCACAACATCACCCCGTCCCGATATTTCGCCCGGTGGGAGCCCCTGGCCGCCCGCAGCATGGACCTGGCCCGCCGGCAGCTGGCCGACCTGGTGCCGTGGGCCGCGCTGGCCGTGGCCGATTCCGCCTACAACGCCTCCGAGCTGGTGGCCCTCGGGCACTCCCGCACCACCGTCTGCCCGCTGCTGCTCGACCTCGGGGAGTTCCACCAGGAGCCCGACCCGGCGGCGGTGGCCCGGCTGGCGAACCGGGGCAGTGGGCCTCTGTGGCTGTTCGTGGGCCGGCTCGCGCCCAACAAGTGCCAGCACGACGTGATCGCCGCGTTCGCGCTGTACCGCCGCCTGTACCAGCCCGGGGCCCGCCTGGCCCTGCTCGGCGGAGCCACGTCGGCCCGCTACCTGCTGTCCCTGCAGGCCATGGCCGAGGAGTTGGAGCTCGGAGACAGCGTCGAGTTCGTGGGTTCGGCCGGCTTCCCCGAGATGCTCGCGTACTTCGCTGCGGCCGACGCCTTCGTCTGCCTCTCGGAGCACGAGGGATTCTGCGTGCCGCTGATCGAGGCCATGGAGGTGGGGGTACCGGTGGTTGCCTACCGCTCCAGCGCGGTGACCGAGACGGTCGGGTCGTCGGGCATCCTTCTCGACGACAAGGACCCCCTGGCGGTGGCCGCCGCGGTGGAGGCTCTCCTGTCCGACGGTGAACGCCGGCGGGCCGCGGTGGAGGCAGGGCGGAGGAGGGCCGCGGACTTCTCGCGGCCGCGGACCGAACCCCGCTGGCTCGAGGAGCTCGAGCGCTTCGGCGGCCCGGCTCCGGCGTCGAGGGCTTAGGCTGGGGCTGGATGAAGACGCTGGTGGTGCTTCCCACCTACAACGAGGCCGCGACCATCGAAGAGGTCCTGCGACGCACCCGGGCGGCGGTGGCCGACGCCTCGGTCCTGGTGGTCGACGACGGCAGCCCGGACGGCACCGCCGATCTGGCCGCCAAGCTGGGGATCGAGTTGGGCTCCGTCGACGTGCTGCGCCGTCCGGCCCGGCGGGGCCTCGGCGACGCCTACCGGGCCGGGTTCGCGTGGGGGTTGGACCGGGGGGCCGAGGCGCTGGTGGAGATGGACTCCGACCTGTCGCACGACCCCGCCGCCCTGCCGGCCCTGCTCGGGGCCCTCGACCACAGCGACCTGGTCATAGGATCGCGCTACGTCCCGGGGGGATCGATCCCCCAGTGGGGCCTGCACCGCCGCCTACTCTCCAAGGGGGGCAACGTCTACTCCTCGCTGATGCTCGGCGTGCCGGTCCGGGACATGACCTCCGGTTTCCGGGCCTACCGGGCCGACCTCCTCCAGAAGATGGACCTCGACACCGTGCGGGCCGACGGGTACGGATTCCAGATCGAGATGGCCTACCGGGCGGCCACCGCGGGGGCCAGGATCACCGAGGTCCCCATCCGGTTCGTGGACCGGGAGGCCGGCCAGTCCAAGATGTCCTCCCACATCGTGGTGGAGGCCCTGGGGCTCGTGACCCGGTGGGGGGCGGGGCGCCTGGCCTCCCGGCTGGCCGGGCCGTGGGGCCGGGGCGCCCAGACCGCCGGGGTGGGGCGCCCGTGAGCGCGGCCGGCCGGGCCCGGTCATCGGCCCGGCGGGTGCTGGTCAAGGCCCGGGACCGGGCCATTGCCCCGGTCATGGCCCGCCTCGACGGGCTGCAGGCTTCCACCGACGCTCGCCTCGACGATCTGAGCCGGCGGGTGGCGAGCATGGAGAAGATCATCGAGATCCTCGACGGTCGGGCCGCCACGGTCACCGAGAGGTCCGTCGCCCAGGGGGAGTCGCAGGTCCGGCTGGCCCGGCGGCTGGAGGAGATCGAGAAGCTCCTGGACTCGCCTCCGCCCCCGGAATAGTTGGATCCTCCGGTGCGCGTCGCGCTCGACGTGCACGCCCTGCAGGTCCCCGGCTACGCCGACCGGGGTATCGGCCGCTACGTGGCCGGCTACGCCCGGGCCCTGTCGCGGCGGGGGCTCGTGGCCGCCGCCCTCCTGGCGCCGGAATTGCCACCGGCGTCCGGCCTGCCGGGAGAGCTGGTGGCGTCGGGGTTGGTCCGCTGGGACTGCCGGACCACCAGTCGGGACCTGCTGTCGGAGGTGGGCCCGCCGGTCGTCCACCACCTCACCGCCCCGTTCCTCCACACCGGGCCGGGTGACGCCCCGTCGCTCGGGGTGGTCGAACACTGGGCCCGGGCCGGCGTGCCCCGGGTGGCGCTGCTCCACGACCTGATACCGCTGCGGGCTCCCCGCCACTACCTGCCGTCGCCGGAGCGGGAGGAGCGCTACCGGGTTCGCGCCGCTTGGGTCGCCAGAGCGGATCTGCTACTGGCCAACTCCCGCTACACCGCCCGCGAGGCCGTGGAGCTGGCCGGGGCCGACCCGGCGGCGGTGGTGACCATCGGGGCCGGGGTATCGCGCTATTTCAGTGCGCCCGACGGCACCGACGAGGAACTCTGGCGGTTCCACCTGAAGGCCCTGGGGGGTCGCCCGTACGTGCTGACGGTGGGCGGTAGCGACGTCCGCAAGGGTACCGACCGGGCCATCGCCGCCTTCGCCTCGGTGGTGCGGCGGGGACTGGACGTGGGCCTGGTCGTGATCGGGCACCTGACC
Organism: Actinomycetes bacterium; assembly: GCA_021816565.1. The sequence goes on along the minus strand of JAKAXN010000060.1, from coordinate 1,475 downwards.
GACAGGTGGAAGGCCGATCTCGAGTTGACCGCCCGGGCTTGCGGGGTCGGCGACCGGGTGCTGTTCCTGGGAGCCGTCCCCGACGAGCTGCTGAGAGCCTGCTACCGGCGGGCCGAGCTGACCGTCATGGCCTCCCTCGCCGAAGGGGCCGGGCTGCCGGTGCTCGAGTCGGCGGCGTGCGGCACCCCGGCGCTGGCGTCGGCCGGCACCGCCCTGGCGGAGACCGCGGCCGTGGCCGAGGCCCTCTTCGACCCGTCCGACACCGACTCCGTCGCCGAGACCATCGCCTCGGTGCTGCGCGACCGGTCCCGGCAGACCCGCATCCTGTCCGCCCAGCGGAGGATGGCGGCCTCCGCCACGTGGGAGTCGGTGGCCGGCCGGGCGGAACAGGCCCTGGCCGGATTGGCCGGGGTGGCCCGGAGGGAGGGTTGGTCGGATCCCCCCCGGCTGGCCCTGGTGGCCGGCTCCGCCGCCGGGGAGGTGGGGGTCCTGGCCGCTGTGGCCGCCGCCCTGGTCGCCAGCGGCCGGGCCGAGGTGACCTGTGTGGGCTTCCGGGCCGGCCCCGGGGCCGGAGCGCCGGCCGTGGCCCTGGGGGCGTTCGGCCCCGATGTGCGGCCGGCCTCGTTCGACCACGTGGTGTACCGCCTGGGGCCGGGGCCGTCGGGGGAGCTGGGCCGGCTGGCCCGGCGCCATCCGGGCTGGGTCTGGTTCGCCGGGGAACCGTCGGCCCGGGAGGTGGCGTCCCTCGCCGGCTGCGTCCGCGGCTTCCTGGTGGCCTCCACCGGGGCGGCCCGGGCCCTGGAGCTGGCGCTGCCCGCCCTGCGGCCCCATCCCCCCGTGGTGGTGGTGGGGCCGGATCCGGGGGTGCCCGTACCGGACCAGCCGGCCGGGTCGGTGGCCACCGCCCTGTTCGAGGCGGTTTCAGGGCCTGACCGGCCCTATTAGGTTGGCCGGTGATGCCCTTCACCGATCTAGACGCCCTCATCGGCGACATCAGGAAGGAGGCGGCCCGGCGGCGGGCCGCTCCCGACTTCCCCGTCGACGACGAGGCCCGGCTGGGAGTGGAGATGGACCGGCAGGGGCCCTCCGGGGGCGCCGTCGACGTAGCGGCCGTGCTGGCGGCCATGCAGGCCCTGGCCGATCCCGGGGGCTCCGGTGGCCCGGGCGGGCTGGCCGAGCTGGCCGATCTGAGCGCATCGGCGGTCCGGGCCCTGGCCGCCCGGGTGGCCGACCTGGATCGGAGGGTGGACCGGCTGGGACCGGCCCTGGATGCCCCCGGCACCCCCGTCGGGGGACAGCCCGGGGAGGAGCCGACCGGTGACTGGGGCCCGGGCCGGCTCGACCACTGGGCGCCGGCGGTGTCCGCGGTGGCCGCCGGCGCCGGCGCCGGGCGCATCCTGGTCGCCGGCCCGGGCGCCGGCCGGTGGGCCGGGCGGTTGGCCGCGGAGGGGGCGGACGTCTACGGGGTCGACCCG
>JAKAXN010000059.1 GCA_021816565.1 Actinomycetes bacterium | reverse complement strand
CGTCTTGTGGTTCTGATCCAAGTTCACTCTCTCTCCAGGAGGTACCCGGTATGGCAATAGCGCCCGAGCGGATGGGCATCGGGATCTCCCGGCACTTCACGAAGGCCGGCGATGATCCCTACAGCACCGTGGAGTGGGAGCGGCGCGACGCCCGCATCGTCCACTACGCCACCGGCGCTGTCGCCTTCGAGCAGCTCGGGGTCGAGGTGCCGGCCGGGTGGAGCCTCAACGCCACCAACATCCTGGCCCAGAAGTACTTCCGGGGCACCCTGGGCGAGGCGGACCGGGAATGGTCGCTGCGCCAGGTCGTCGACCGGGTGGTGGACACCATCACCGGGTGGGGCCGCAAGGAGGGCTACTTCGTCGACGACGAGGAGGCCGAGGCGTTCAGCGATGAGCTGAAGTACCTGATCATCCACCAGAAGGCCGCCTTCAACTCGCCGGTGTGGTTCAACATCGGGGTGAAGGGTGTTCCCCAACAGGGCTCGGCCTGCTTCATCCTGTCGGTGGACGACTCGATGGACTCGATCCTGAACTGGTACACCGAGGAGGGGATCATCTTCAAGGGCGGCTCCGGCGCCGGGGTCAACCTGTCGCGCATCCGCTCCTCGAAGGAGGGCCTGCGCGGCGGAGGCACGGCGTCGGGCCCGGTCAGCTTCATGCGCGGCGCCGACGCGTCGGCCGGCACCATCAAAAGCGGGGGCAAGACCCGCCGGGCGGCCAAGATGGTGATCCTCGACGTCGATCATCCCGACGTCGAGGACTTCATCTGGTGCAAGGCCACCGAGGAGCGCAAGGCCCGGGCCCTGCGCGACGCCGGGTTCGACATGGACCTCGACGGCAAGGACAGCCACTCCATCCAGTACCAGAACGCCAACAACTCGGTCCGGGTCACCGACGAGTTCATGCAGGCGGTTCTCGACGACGGCGAGTGGGCCCTGCGGGCCGTCACCACCGGTGAGGCCGTCACGACGGTCAGGGCCCGGGACCTGTTCCGCCAGATCGCCAAGGCCGCGTGGGAGTGCGCCGACCCGGGAATGCAGTTCGACACCACCATCAACCGGTGGCACACCGCCCCGGGCGCCGGTCGCATCAACGCCAGCAACCCCTGCAGCGAGTACATGCACATCGACAACTCGGCGTGCAACCTGGCCAGCCTCAACCTCCTGACATTCCTGGGCCCGGACGGCTCGTTCGACGTGGCCGGCTTCAAGGCGGCCACCGAGGTGGTCTTCACCGCCCAGGAGATCATCGTCGGCAACGCCGACTACCCCACGGAGAGGATCGCCGAGAACTCCCGGCGGTTCCGTCAGCTCGGCATCGGCTACGCCAACCTGGGCGCCCTGCTCATGGCCGAGGGGCTGCCCTACGACTCCGAGGCCGGGAGGGCCTGGGCCGCGGCCATCACCGCCCTGCTGACCGGCCACTCCTACGCCACCTCCGCCCGCACCGCGTCGCGGATGGGCCCCTTCGCCGGCTACACCCAGAACCGCGACGCCATGCTGGGCGTCTTGCGCATGCACCGCGACGCCGCCGCCCGCATAGACGAGGAGCTGGTGCCGCCCGAGTTGCTGTCAGCCGCCCAGGAGGCGTGGGACACCGCAGTGGAGGTCGCCGAGCAGCACGGCGTGCGCAACTCGCAGGCCAGCGTGCTGGCCCCGACCGGCACCATCGGTCTGCTGATGGACTGCGACACGACCGGCATCGAACCGGACCTCGGTCTGGTCAAGATGAAGAAGCTGGTCGGCGGAGGCACCATGTCGATCGTCAACCAGACCGTCCCGCGGGCGCTGACCAAGCTGGGCTACACCGCCGAGCAGGTCGCCGACATCGTCGCCCACATCGACGAGCACAAGTCCATCGTGGGCGCCCCGCACCTGTCAGGCGACCACCTCCCGGTATTCGCATGCTCCATGGGGGACAACACCATCCACTACCGGGGCCACATCAAGATGATGGGCGCGGTGCAGCCGTTCATCAGCGGGGCCATCTCCAAGACGGTCAACGTCCCCGAGGAGGTCACCGTCGAGGACGTGGAGCAGCTCCACATCGAGGCCTGGCAGCTCGGCCTCAAGGCGGTGGCCATCTACCGGGACAACTGCAAGGTGGCCCAGCCACTGGCCACTGCGAAGAAGACCGCAGCCGACCCGAACGTCTCGGTCGCCGAGGCCCACGACGCCGAGCTGGCGCTGAAGGTGGCCGAGCTGGAGAAGGCGCTCGAGCTCCAGACCGTGGTGGTGAAGCAGCCCATCCGGGAGCGCCTGCCCCGCAAACGGCGGTCCAGCACGTTCGCCTTCCGGGTAGCCGACTGCGAGGGCTACGTCACTGTGGGCGAGTACGACGACGGGCGCCCGGGCGAGGTATTCATGAAGGTCTCGAAGCAGGGCTCCACCCTGGCCGGGATCATGGACGCCTTCTCCATCGCCATCAGCCTGGGCCTCCAGCACGGGGTGCCACTGGCCACCTACGTCAAGAAGTACACCAACATGCGCTTCGAGCCGGCCGGCATGACCGACGACCCGGACCTGCGCATCGCCCAGTCCCTGGTCGACTACATCTTCCGCCGGCTGGCCGTCGACTACCTGCCCTACGACGAGCGGGTCGAGCTCGGGGTGCTGACCTCCCAGGAGCGGACCCAGATGACGCTCCCGGGCCTGGAGGAGGCCACCACCCGAAATTCCAGCCTGGATGCCGGGCCGGAGGTGGCCGACGCCCAGGACGAGGCCCCGGTGCAGATGCGGACCCCCTCGATGGTGGAATCCGACGCCCCCTACTGCTTCCAGTGCGGCGTCCAGATGCAGCGGGCCGGCAGTTGCCACGCCTGCCCGTCCTGCGGCACCACCAGCGGCTGCTCGTAGGCAGGCAAGGGCAGGAAGGCCGGGCCGGGGCCCGCCTCCGCCGCGGCGCCCGACCACACCGGGTCACCCTCGCCGGGCGATGCGGTGGCCCTCCGAAGGTGCCACATTCGGTGGCGATGGCCCCGCCCGACCCGCTCACCCGAATCGTGGAGGTGGTCGTGCCGCGGGCGGTGGAGTCGATCGACCTCAACCAGGTGCTCGGCGAGATCGACCTGGACCACGTGCTCGACCGGGTGGACGTCGACGCCCTCTTGCGCCACGTGGACGTCAACCAGCTGCTCGACCGGGTCGACGTGGACGCCCTCTTGCGCCACGTGGACGTCGAGGCTCTCATGGACCGGGTGGACATCGGAGGGATCGTCCGGCGGGCCCAGGTGGACGCCATCGTCAGCGCCACCGCCGGCGGGCTGGGCAACCGGGTGCTGGACCTGGTCCGACGCCAGCTGGTGGGGTTGGACATCATCGTGACCCGGCTGGTCGACCGGCTCCTCCGCCGGCGGGTGGAGGAACCGGTGTCGGAGGACGGGTCCTTCACCGGGCAGATCGCCGGCGGGGCGTCCCGGCTGGCGGCGTTTCTCATCGACGTGGCCATCGAGGGCGGGGCCTTCGCGGCCGGGGTGGCGGTCGCCTACTTCCTGGCGTCGCTGTTCGTGGGTCACGATGTCAGTCCGACCGGTGGGGACGGGCTGTGGCGGATCCTGGCGCTGCTGTCACTCGCCGGCCTGTACCAGTGGGTGTCGCTCCTGGTGGCGGGCCGGACCATCGGGCGGGCCATGGCCGGGCTCAGGGTCACGGCGCCGGACGGGACGCCGCTGGGCCCGACCGCCGCGACCCGCCGGGTCCTGGTGTACCCGTTCAGCTTCCTGCTGGGGTTGGGGCTGGTCGGGGTGGTGGTGTCGCGCCGGCACCGGGCCCTGCACGACATCGCGGCCCCGTCGCTGGTCCGCTACGACTGGGGCGACCGGCCGGCCGAGATGCCGGCCCCGATAACCCAGTTCCTCCGCCGCCAGGGTGTGAAGCTGGACCGGCCGGCCGCCGCGGGACCGTACCCGACCGCCCGGGCGGGATACGGCTCAGCTGCCGGCGACGGTGCTGCCGTCGGCCAGGATGACCTGCGGGCGGGCGGAGAGTAGGCCGAACCACAAGGTGAGGGCGGTCAGGGCCGCCAGGAACGCGACCGACGCCGACCACGATCCCGTCGAGGAGTGCAGCAGGCCAGCTCCCAGAGGGCCGAACACGGCGATCAGGTAGCCCACCCCCTGGGCCATCGCGGACAGCGCGCCGGCCACCTCGGGGCTGTCGGCCCTGGCCATGATGTAGTACAGGGCCAGAGCGATGCTCACTCCCTGCCCCAGGCCCAGAAGGAACGCTGCGGGCAGAGCCGCCCCGAGGGGGATGAACAGCGGGGACACGGTTGCGGCCACGCTGGCCAGGGCCGACCCGACCAGCACCGCTCTGCTCAGGTCGAACCGGGCGACCAGCACCGGGGCCGACACTGCGGTGATGAGCCCCCCGATGCTCAGCATGGTGTTGACCAGGCCGGCGGTGGAGGCATCCATGCCCCGGCTGCGGTACAGGTCCGGCAGGATGGACAGGGTCCCGTAGAAGGTCAGGCTCTGCAGGCCCATGAAGGCCGTCACCTGCCACGCCAGGCGCGACCGGCGCAGCGTGATGCCTGCCGGCCGGCCGGCCCGGTCGGGGACGGTGTGGCGGCTGAGCTGCGGCAGCCACACCAGCAGGGCCAGGGCGGCCGGCGCCGCCCACACCCCGAGCGGCAGGACCAGCGAGCGGTGGTCGGCCCGGTACAGCGGCACGCTTAGGGCCGAGCCCAGCATGGCTCCCAGATAGAGCATGGCCAGATAGGCCCCGAGGAGGTGGGCGGCCCGATCCGGAGCCCGCCGCTTGACCAGGCTGGAGAGCAGCACGTTGGTCAGAGCGATGCCCGCCGTGCTGATGACGGTGCCCGGTATGAACGCCGGCCCGGGACCCAGGGCCCGCAGCACCTGTCCCGCCAGAATGGCGACCGCCGCCCATCCCAGCCCCCGCTCGTCGCCGATCCGTCGGGCCAGCCGGCCGGCGACGGGGGAGAACAGGGCGAAGCACACCACCGGGACCGTGGTGATCACGGTGAGCACCACGCTCGAGTAGCCGAGACGGGAGCCGATCTCGTCGAGCACTGACGGCACGTCGGTGACAGCGGGCCTCAGGTTGAACGCCAGCAGCAGGACCCCGGCGATGAACACCGCACCCGCCCGGGGCGGCCGACCCGCCCGCCCGGCGGGACTCTCCGCTGCCGCCGTCAGCTGACTCACCCCGGCCCACGGTACCGGCTGGCGGACCGCCCCGCCGCTAGCACCCGTGCGTGGGCCACCATTGAGCCGTGCCGGAAGGACATACCATCCACCGCCTGGCCCGGGATCACGGCCGGACCCTGGGCGGACAGAAGCTCCGGGTCAGCTCCCCCCAGGGCCGTTTCGCCGCCGGCGCCGCCGTGCTGGACGGGCTGGAACTGCTGTCGATGGAGGCCTGGGGCAAGCACCTCTTCTACCGCTTCGCCGAAGAGCGCATCCTCCACGTCCACCTGGGCCTGTACGGGAAGTTCTGGCCGTTCACCCCTCCGGCCGGCGAGACCCACCGCCAGGTGCGGCTGCGCATCAGCGGGGACGTGATCGGCTACGACCTGACCGGGCCCACCGCCTGCGAGGTGCTGCCACCGGAGGGCCGCGACGCCATAGTCGCCCGGCTGGGTCCCGATCCCATCCGGACCGACGCCGACGGCGGGGCGGTCCTGCCCAAGCTGGCCCGCCGACGCAGCTCCATAGGTGCGGCGGTGATGGACCAGTCGGTGGTGGCCGGGGTGGGCAACGTGTACCGGGCGGAGTCGCTGTTCGTCAACGGCATCCACCCGGCCCGTCCGGCCTGCGGGGTGACCGCCGAGGAGTGGGGGGCGTTGTGGAACACCCTCGTGCGCATGCTGCGCGCCGGGGTCCGGGCCCGCAGGATCGTCACCGTGGACCCGACCGACCCCTCCGTCACCGACGGGCGCACCCGCTACGTCTACAAGCAGCAGGTGTGCGCCCGCTGCTCGGCCCCGGTTCGGCGGTGGGACCTGGCCGGCCGGTGGGCTTATGCCTGCGAGACCTGCCAGCCGCCTCCCGGCGCCTGAGGCCGGGCTCACCGGAAGGGACCTTCGACTGTGGGTAGCACCCGACCACGCCCCGTAGCGTCGGGACCGGCGGCCCCCGCCGCCCCACTTGCAGAGGTCCGTCATGATCGCCGTGTTCGTCTTCATGGTCGCGTTCTTCGCGGCGATGGGTGTCGTCAGCGCCGCCGCCGACTCCGCGCTGCGCCGCAGGCGTCGCCGCCGCAACGGCCGGTCCGGGGCCGGCCCATCCGTCCGCCGGCCGACACCGGCGCCGCCGCCCAGGGCCCCGACCCGGGCCGATGAGACACTCCTGATGGCCGAGATCGAGGAGTGGATGAGACAGCAGCAGTAGCGGCCCGACGGGCCCCCCGACGCGACACGGCCCCACCCGGCAGCGCCGGGCGGGGCCGTGGAGGACCGGACGGCGGCCCGTCAGGACACGGTCTCTTCGGTAGCCGACGACACCGGGGCGGCCTCGGTCACCGGGCCGGTCATCGGGGCCGGGTCGGGCAGCACCACCTCGCGTCGCCTGATCATCGAGGCCTTGACGGCCATACCGCCGAACATGGCCAGGGCCAGCCCCGGGGCCAGGCTGGAGCCCGCCTGGTCGAGCAGGCGGGTGCCGGCGCGGCCCGCCGCGGCGAAAGCCGCTCCGGTGCCGAACATGGGCCATGCGACCGGGCCGATCACGAACCACGCTCCGGCTGCCAGGAGCAGGAGGGCCGGGACGGCCACGGTCAGCCTGCGGGCCCCGCCCCGGGCCGGGCCCGCCGAGAGGATCAACATGCCGGCCAGAACCGCCACAGCCCCCGGGGCCAGGTGGAGAAGCCCGTTCTGGGCGCTCCAGGTCCAGGCCGTGCCGGCGGTCGGGTGATAGCCGAAGTAGGGGCCGATGTAGCCGGCGATGGCACCCCAGATGCCGACCAGTACGGCCCCGGTGCCCGCCACCGCCGCTCCGACGGGGCGCACCGCGGCCCGGCGGGCGGTCACCGCCTCTCGGGTGGCTGGAGCGTGGCGCCCGTGCGTGCGGTCCGGATGGGTGATAGCGAAAGCCATCGTCACCTCCTCGTGTGAGCGATCAAAGCGTCATCTGTCAGCGATCACAGGGATCCGCCTTCGCAAATGGAATTGTTCCCGCCCATGCCGTCTTCTACTCCCGCACCTCGCGATGGGCGCGACAGATGCCATCCTGGATGCATGAGAATCCTCATGGTGGAGGACGATGACGGCATCGCCGAACCGCTGGCGGAAGGCCTCGCCAGGGAGGGTTTCGAAGTCGATCGGGCCTCCACCGGTTCGCAGGCGCTGGCGGCCCAACTGCCGGATCTGGTCCTGCTCGACCTGGGGCTGCCTGACATGGACGGCTACTCGGTCTGCCGCACCCTCCGGGCCCGATCCAACGTCCCGATAGTGGTGATCACCGCCCGCGGTGACGAGGTGGACCGGGTGGTGGGTCTCGAGCTGGGCGCCGACGACTACATGGTGAAGCCGTTCGGCTTCCGGGAGCTGGTGGCCCGCATCCGCGCCGTGCTCCGCCGCTCCGCGGAGTCGGCAGGGGCCGAGCAGGTCCAGGTCCTCGGCGACCTGGTGGTCGACCGGCGCACCCGCAGGGTCCTGGTGAAGGGGGAGGAGGTCAACCTCTCGCCGAAGGAGTTCGACCTGCTGGCCTTGCTGGCCGTCGACCCGGGAGCGGTCGTGACCCGCCAGACCATCCTGGAGGAGGTCTGGGACCCGCACTGGTACGGCCCGACCAAGACCGTCGACGTGCACGTGGCGTCCCTCCGGCGCAAGCTGGGACACCCCGAGTGGGTGGAGACGGTCCGGCGCGTGGGCCTGCGGCTGGGGGACACCATCGCCGCCCCGGCACCGTGACCCGCCGCCTCCTGCTGTCGTACCTGGGCCTGGCGGTGTTCATCCTCCTGGTACTGGAGATCCCGCTCGGCGTGCTGGCCCTGCACCACGAGCGGGGGCTGTCGGCGGAGGCGGCCGAGCGGGAGGCCAGTGGCCTGGCCATCTTCGCCACCGAGGACATCGAGCACAACCGGCCACTGGACCTGGGCAGCCTGGTGGCCCGCTACCACGCGTCCACCGGCGGCGAGGTGTCGGTGGTCGACACCAGCGGCCGGGTGGTGGCCGTCTCGGACCCGGACCACGATCACGACGCCACCGCCGACGCCGCCGCCCTGGTGCAGTCCGCCCTGGCCGGCCGGCCGGCCGACGCCTTCGGGTCCGACGAGGGCAGGCCGTGGGCCCTGGCCGCGGTCCCCATCTCCGACGGCAGCCAGCCGGCCGGAGCCGTCCTGCTCGGCATCCCGGCCCAGGCCACCCTCGACCGGGTGCACGACATCTGGCTGGCGCTGGCCGGCTTCGGTGCCGGCCTGCTGCTGATCAGCGGGCTTCTCGGGCTGTGGCTGGCCCGGTCGCTCACCCGCCCCCTCAAGCACCTGGAGGACACCGTCACCTACTTCGCCGAGGGCGACCTCGACGCCCGGGCCACCGTGTCCGGGCCGGCGGAGATGAGGGACCTGGCGGAGCGGTTCAACCGGATGGCGTCGCGCCTGCAGGACCTGCTCCGGGCCCAGTCCCGGTTCGTGGCCGACGCGTCGCACCAGCTGCGGTCGCCGCTCACCGCGCTACGCCTGCGACTCGAGAACCTCGAGGCAGAGGGCGGCGTGGGGGCCGACACCATCGCCGCCGCCGGACAGGAGGTGCAGAGGCTGTCGCGCATCGTCGACGGCCTGCTCACCCTCGGCCGGGCCGAGGGCCAGGCCCCGGATCGGCGGGCCGTCGACGTGGGACGGGTCATGGAGGAACGCTGCCAGGCGTGGGCCGCCCTGGCCGACGAGCACGGGGTCGAGCTCAGCGGGGACTTCCCGCCCGAGGGGTCCGTGGTGGCCGGGCTGGTCCCCGGCGACCTGGACCAGATCCTGGACAACCTCATCGCCAACGCCATCGACGCCCTGGGGCCGGGGGGTCGCATCGACGTGTGGCTCGAGCCGCGCACCGGTTCGGAGATCGTGCTCCACGTGGTCGACGACGGGCCCGGGATGACCCTCGACGAACGCAGCCGGGCCTTCGACCGCTTCTGGCAGGGGGCCCGGTCGCACGGCCACAGCGGGCTGGGACTGGCCATCGTGGCCCAGCTGGCGGCTCGCAACGACGCCGACGTCGACCTGCTGCAGGCCCATCCCCGGGGCCTCGATGCGGTCATCACCATGACCGTCCCGCCCGGTCACGCCGCGGCCTCGCCGATTGGTCAGCGAAATGCTAAGGAGCGGCAAAAATTGCCGGGGTGAGGATCGAGCCGTATCGGCGCGCACCTAACCTCGCTCCTCGTGCACATGCAGTCACGGCGGCCCCGGTTCCGGGTGGGGCAGAAGGAGCTCGACGGCGTCGAGTCCAACTCGAGGCTCACGGGAACACTGGCCACGGTGCTGCTGGTGCTCCTCGCCGCCGAGGGGCTCACCATCCTGCGGATCCAGCAGCTGATCAACATCCACGTCTTCATCGGGATGCTGCTGGTACCTCCGGTGGCTCTGAAGATCGGCTCCACCGGTTGGCGGTTCGCCCGCTACTACATGGGCTCGCCGGCCTACGTCCGCAAGGGCCCCCCGGTGACGATCCTGCGCCTCCTCGGGCCGGTGGTCGTGGTGCTGTCGGTGATCCTCCTGGCCAGCGGCATCGCCCTCGTGGCGGTCCCGCCCTCGATACGCCAGAGCCTGCTCTTCATCCACAAGGCCAGCTTCGTGCTGTGGTTCTTCGCCATGGTGGTCCACGTCCTCGGCCACATCCGGGAGACGGCCCATCTGGCACCCCTGGACTACGCTCAGCGCACCCGGCGCCAGATCGCCCGGGCCGGGGCCCGCACCTGGGCGGTGGCGGTCAGCGTGGTCCTCGGCATTCTGATCGGCGTCATGACCTACGGCGACAACGGCGGGTTCAACACCTACTTCCACCACGCCTTCCACTGATCCGCCGGGGGTCTGCCGGGCTCCTTAGCGAAACCTTTACTTCGATCTGAGTCTCGCCTGAGTACGCAGCGGGGAAACTGGGGACCATGGCTTCACGCGCAGCTCGGGACCTCGGCCTGGCCCGCATCGGCACCGCGACCCGGTGGTTGATGGCCGGTGCCATCATCGGAGGCGGGGTGCTCTCCGCTGCGGTGGCCAAGGCCCTGCCCGGGCGGAGCAGCCACCCCTCCAGCTCCGGGTCGGTCGCCACCAGCCCGGGGACCGGATCGGCCGCCACCGGCCTCGGCACCGGTTCCGGCGCGTCCTCGGGGGTCTCTCTGGGGGACGGCTCGCTGGGCGGGGCCTCGGGCCTGTCGGCCCCGGCGCAGGTCCCCCAGCCGGTGCAGAGCGCGCCGGTGGTCAACTCGGGTGGCTCGTGACGGTACTGCGCACGACCAGCTTCCCCGCCCTCGGAACCACCGCCACCCTCGTCGCTCCTGACGCCGCCCACGACGGGGCGGTCGCGGTACTGGAGGAGGAGCTGCAGGCCATCGACTCGGCCTGCAGCCGGTTCCGGCCCGACAGCGAGCTGGCCCGGGTCAACCGGTCGGCCGGGAGCCCGGTGGCAGTGTCGGAGCTGTTCCTCGAGGCGCTCGAGGCGGCCCTGAGCGCGGCCCGACTCACCTCCGGGCTGGTCGACCCCACGGTGGGTCGGGCCATGCGCCTGCTCGGCTACGACCGGGACTTCGCCTCGGTGGCCCCGGACGGCCCGCCGCTCAGCTTCCGGTTGCAGCCCGTGCCGGGTTGGGCCGCGGTGGTGGTGGACCGGTCCCGGCGGACCGTGCGGGTCCCGGCCGGGGTGGAGCTGGACTTCGGCGCCACCGCCAAGGCGCTCTGCGCCGACCGGGCGGCCCGGCGGGCATGGGGCGTGACCGGGCAGGCCGTGCTGGTCAGCCTGGGAGGCGACATCGCGGTGGCCGGGCCGGCTCCCGACGGGGGGTGGCCGGTGGGCATCACCGACGACCACGCCGAGCCCCTCCGAGACGGCGGCCCGGCCGTGTCCATCACCTCGGGGGGCCTGGCCACCTCGAGCAACGTGCGGCGGCGGTGGCGGCGCGGCGACGCCGATCTGCACCACGTGGTCGATCCCCGTACCGGTCAGCCGGCCTACGCCTACTGGCAGACGGTGAGCGTGGCCGCCGGGTCGTGCCTCGACGCCAACGTCGCGTCGTGCGCCGCTCTGGTCATGGGACCGGCAGCGGCCGGGTGGCTCGAGGAGCGGTCCCTGCCGGCCCGGCTGGCCGGCGACGGCCGGGTGGTCACGGTCGGAGGCTGGCCGGCCGAGACCGGTCGGTCGCGGGCATGACCGTCGCCGCCGTCGGCGTCAACTCCCAGGCCCTGTGGTACATGACCCGGGGTTTCGGGATCGTCTCGCTGATCCTGCTCACCCTCACCACGGTCCTGGGGCTGGCCCAGGCCGGGCGTTACGCCCGTCCCGGGCTGCCCCGCTTCGTGATCTCGGCCCTGCACCGCAACGGCTCCCTGCTCGCGGTGTCGGCCATCGCCATCCACGTGATCACCGCGGTGCTCGACACCTTCGCGCCGGTGCACCTGATAGACGTCTTCATCCCCTACGCCTCGAGTTACCGGCCGTTCTGGACGGGCATGGGGGCCCTGGCCCTGGACCTCATGCTGGCCGTGGTGATCACCAGCCTGATGCGCGAGCGCATCGGTCACCGGGTCTGGCGGACGGTGCACTGGGCCGCCTACGCGTCCTGGCCCATCGCCTTGATCCACGGGCTGGGAACCGGGTCGGACGTCAAGGTCGGCTGGGTGCTGTTCCTCTACGTCGTGTGCACCGCGGCGGTGCTGGGCGCCCTGTGGTGGCGGCTGGCCCGGGACTGGAACCCGGCGCAGTCCGCGGTGCGCGGCACCGCCGTGGCGGTGAGCATCGGCCTCCCCGTGCTCATCGCCGCCTGGGCCGCCTCCGGGCCCCTGAAGGCCGGCTGGGCCCGCCGGGCGGGCACCCCCAGCGCGCTTCTCGCACCCCACACGACCGCCGGGGGGACCGCCCCGGCCGCGAGCCCGGCGCCAGGAGCCACCCAGCCGGCGTCGGGGGCCGCCCAGCCGGCCTCCGGCGGCCTGACCGTGCCGCTCACGGCCACGCTCACCGGCACCCAGAGCGAGACCGGCCCCGACAGCAGCGGCCTGGTGTCGGTGGTCATCTCCGGCACCTTCCAGCCCGTCGGGGCCACGACCGGGGGGGCGTTCCGGTTGGTCCTGACCGGCCAGCCGGTCGAGGACGGGGTCAGCCTCACCGGGAGCCAGGTCGCGATCGGCCCGGCCGGCCAGCCGGCCGAGTACAGCGGCCACGTGAGCCAGCTGGAGGGATCCACGGTGGTCGCCTCCCTGCAGGACAGCGCCGGCCAGACGGTCATCGCCACCATCCGCCTCCAGATCTCCCGGGAGAGCGGCCGGGTCCAGGGTGAGCTGCAGGTGCAGGCGTGAGCCGCTCCGCTCACCGGGTCGCCCCCGACGCCACCGCGCTGCCCCGACTGCTCGGCGGGGCGGGGGGCGCCGGCCTCGACGGCCACTTCGCCCGCTGGGGCCAGATGCCCGGCGGAGGTCCGGCCCTGATCGACGAGGTCGAGCGGGCCGGCGTCCGGGGCCGGGGCGGGGCGGCGTTCCCCCTGGCGGTGAAGATGAGGGCCGTGGCGGGAGGCCGCCAGGTGGTCATCGTGGCCAACGGCGCCGAGCGCGAGCCGGTGAGCCACAAGGACAAGGCCCTCCTGGCCCGGGCCCCCCACCTGGTGCTCGACGGGATCAGCATCGCCGCCGAGGCGGTCGGGGCCGCGGAGGCCATCCTCTGCGTGGACCGCTTCGCCACCGAGGCCCTCCGGGCGGTGGCCACGGCCCTGTCCGAGCGGGCCCGGGCCGGCGCCGACCGGGTACCCATCACGGTCGAACCGAGCCCCGGAGCCTACGTGACCGGCGAGGAGTCCGCCCTGGTCCACTGGCTGAACGGGGGTCCGGCCAAGCCGACCTTCGTGCCGCCCCGACCCTTCGAGAAAGGGGTGCGGGGCCGCCCCACCCTCGTCAACAACGTCGAGACCCTCGCCCACCTGGCCCTGGTAGCCCGATTCGGCGCCGACTGGTTCCGGGCGTTGGGCACCGGGCGCGACCCCGGCACCGCGCTGATCACCGTGTCCGGATCGGTCAGCCGACCGGGCGTCTACGAGGTCCCCTACGGGGTCCCCCTCGAGTCGGCGGTGGGCCTGGCCGCCCCCCAGGGCCCTCCGCAGGCGGTCCTGGTCGGCGGGTACGCCGGGGCGTGGCTGCCCTGGTCGGCGGCTGCGGTGGGCTTCGACTCGGCGTCGCTGGGCCGGGTCAGGGCCTCGGTCGGCTGCGCCTCGCTCAACGTGGTCGGCCCCGATACCTGCGGGCTGGCCGAGACGGCCGCGGTGCTGCGTTGGATGGCCGGCCAGTCCGCCGGCCAGTGCGGGCCATGCGTCCACGGGCTGCCGGCGCTGGCCGACGCCTTCGATGCGGTGGTGGCGGGGGACCGGCGCGGGACCGCGCTGCGGCGGGCGGAGGGGCTGATCGACGTCATCGCCGGCCGGGGGGCGTGCCACCACCCTGACGGTGCGCTGAAGCTGGCCCGCAGCGCCCTGGTCACCTTCGGCGCCGACATCGACGCCCACCGCCGACGGGGCCCGTGCCGGGTCCGTCCCGGCCTGTTGCCCGTTCCCTCAGGCGCCCCGGTATGGCGATGAGACGCCACCTGGTCGTCAACCCGATCGCCTGCGACGCCCACGGCATATGCGCCGAGCTGCTGCCGGAGGTCATCCGCCTGGACGAATGGGGCTATCCGGTCATCGACCCGGCCCCCCTGCCGCCCCACCTGGAGGGGCTGGCCCGCCGGGCGGTGGCTGCGTGCCCGACACTCGCCCTCATTCTGCGCGATTCGACCGGCTGATCTGGTCCCGGGTTCGTTTCGCTCCGGGAGCGGCCGGGCCCGTGGTTGACTGGGGGCGGCAGCCAGTTCGGGGGTCACCCAGGGAGGTCGGCCATGATGCACACTGACGGCTTGACGGGGCTGGTCGGCCTCAGCGCGCTGGTGGAGGCGGACGGTAGGGAGACCACGGGCGGTGTGTCGGCGGTCGAGGGGTCCGAGGTGACCCTGACCCTCGACGACGACAGCCTGGCCCCCGGCGATCTCCCCGTAGTCGTGGTGAGCGTGTTCGCCCCGGATGCGCTCTACCGGCTGGAGGGCCGGGCCACGGTCACCGGCCGGGAGCTGGTGACCAGAGCCGATTCCGCCGTCGAGCGCATCCAGCGGCGCAAGTGGCCCCGACGCCCCCTAGACCTGCCGGTCACCCTGTGCCCGGTGGCCGACGGGCTGCGCATAGAGGGGGTGCCGGGGCGGACCGTGGACGTCGGCATCGGCGGCTGCTGCGTCGAGACCCTGCGGCCGCTGGAGGGGGAGGGGGACCCGATGGTCATCCTCAGCCTGCCCGACGGCACCACCATCGTGTCGGGCACCTCCACCGTGGACAGCGAGGACCTGGGTGACGGCTGGCGCTACCGCCTGGCCTTCCGGGACCTCGACGCCCACGACGCCGGCCGCCTGGCGGACCTCACGAACTGAGGCTGGACTCGAGGAACGCCAGCCGGTCGGCGGCCTCGTCGATCAGCTTGGCCGTCGGCTTGCCCAGGCCGTGACCGGCCGCGGTGGCCACCCTGAGCAGCACCGGGTGGGAGCAGCCCTGAGCCTCCTGCAGGGCGGCCGCGAACTTGTACGAGTGGGCCGGCACGACCCGGTCGTCGTGGTCCCCGGTCATGATCAGGGTGGGGGGGTAGCAGACACCGGCCCGCACGTTGTGGAGAGGGGAGTAGGCCCGCAGCCACCGGTACTGCCCGGCGTCGTCGGGGTCCCCGTAGTCGGACTTCCAGGCCCACCCGATGGTGAAGAGGTGGAAGCGGAGCATGTCGTGGACGCCGACCTCCGCCACGGCCGCACCGAACAGCTCGGGGTGCTGGGTGATGGAGGCGCCGACCAGAAGGCCTCCGTTGGAGGCCCCCGAGATGGCGATGGCGCCGGCCGGGGCCCAGCCGGAGCGGTCCAGCCACCGGGCGCACGCCGCGAAGTCGTCGAACACGTTCTGCTTCCGACCCAGGCGCCCGGCCTCGTGCCAGGAGCGGCCGTACTCACCGCCGCCGCGCAGGTTGGCCACGGCCACGATCCCGCCCCGGTCCAGCCACGCCGCGAACGTCACCGAGAACGCCGGGGTCACGGGAACCGCGAACCCCCCGTAACCGTAGAGCAGCACCCGGTTGGCACCGCCGGGGGCGGCGTCCCTGGGCCTGGTCAGGAACACCGGCACCTCCGTGCCGTCGTCCGACTCCACGAAGACCTGCTCGGTCAGGAACCGGTCCGGGTCGAACGGGGCGGCCGAGGGGTGCACGAGCCGGGTGTCACCGCTGGCCAGGTCGTGGGCCCACACCGCCCCCGACTGCAGGAACGAGACGACCTGGTAGGTGACGAGGGCGCTGTGGGGACCGCCCTCCACCGCCGAGCCCGAAGGCCCGGCCGCCAGCGCCACCGGACCCGGCAGCTCCACCGAGCGCACCGGGCGGCCGTCGGGCTCGAACACCAGCAGCTCGGAGCAGGCGTGGCGGAGGTAGTGGCACACCAGCCGTCCCCCGTAGAGGTGGGCCTCGGTAAGGGTGGCGTCACCCTCGGCCACCAGCTCCCGCCAGGCCGTCGGGGGCTCCCAGCCTCCGTCAGGGCCGAGCGCCCCCACCCGCACCAGACGGCCCCGCTCGGCGGACCTGTCGGTGAACAGGATGATCCCGTCCCCGTCGTCGGCGACCACCAGATCCCTGGCTGCGAACCCCTCGGCGAGAGCCACCAACTGGGACCCGGGCCGTTCCAGGTCCCTCAGCAGCACCAGCGTATCGGTGCCGGTGCCCTGCACCACGGTGACGACCAGGTACCGGCCGCTGGCCGTCACCTCCGCTGCGGGGAACCAGTCGGGATGGTCCGGGGCCTCGAATTCGACGGTGTCGGCGTCCTGGTTCGTGCCCAACCGGTGGTACATGATGCGCGGCGAGCGGGTCTCGGCCGTCAGCTCCTTTCCCGGAGCCGGACGCTCGACCGCGGCGTAGAAGAAGCCGGCCCCGTCGGCCGTCCAGGCGGCCCCGGAGAACTTCGACCACTCCAGCCGGTCCGCCTCGTCGATCCCGCTTCGCACGTCGCGCACCCGCCAGGTCATCCAGTCCGACCCGGCCTCACTGGTGGCGTAGGCGACCTTGCGGCCATCGGTGCTGACGCCGAGCCCGGTGAGCGACACCGTGCCGTCCTCGGACATGGTGTTCGGGTCGATCAGGACCGTGCCCGCATCGCCCAGGCCGGGAGCGACGTAGAGGACCGACTGGCTCTGCAGGCCGCTGTTGCGCATCTGGAAGTACCGCCCGCCCCGCTCCATCGGCGCTCCCAGCCGGGGGTAGTCCCACAGCTCGGCGATCCGCTCCCGGATGGCCGGGCGGGACGCCACCGCCGAGAGGACGTCCTCGGTCAGGGCGTTCTGGGCCTCCACCCAGGCCCGGGTGGCCGGGTCGTCGGGATCCTCCAGGGGCCGGAACGGATCGGCGACCGCCTCGCCGTGCATCCGGTAGACGGTGTCGGAGGTGGGCGGCGGGGGATAGGGGCGGTCCATCCCGCCGTTCTAGCCGCACCGCCGGTCCCCTGACGCCACCGCCGGGCGGCGTAGCCTGGGCAGCGTGCCCGTGACCCGAATGAACCACGCCGTGCTCTACGTGCGCGACGTGGCCCGCAGCGTGGCGTTCTACCGGGACGCCCTGGACTTCAGGATCCGCTTCGAGATACCCGGACAGGCGGCGTTCCTGCAGGCTCCGGCCAGCAACAACGACCACGACCTCGGCCTGTTCCAGATCGGGTCGGGGGCCGGGCCCTCGGCGGCCGGGCGGGCCACCGTCGGCCTCTACCACCTGGCCTGGGAGGTCGACACCCTCGACGAGCTGGAGCGCCTGGCCGGGCTTCTCCAGGCGGCCGGTGCCCTGGTCGGCGCCTCCGACCACGGCACCACCAAGGCCCTCTACGCCAAGGATCCCGACGGGCTGGAGTTCGAGGTGTGCTGGCTGGTCCCGGCCGACAGGTTGCCGGTGG
>JAKAXN010000508.1 GCA_021816565.1 Actinomycetes bacterium | reverse complement strand
AGTGGTCCACATCCTCGGGGTGGTACCCGCGCATCTTCTCGCGGAACTCGACTTCACGCAGCGTCTTGGGGGAGACCTCCATGGCCTCCATGCTACTTCGGGGCGGACCGGCCGATCCGTGATGGGGACGGCCGGCGCCCGTCTCCCGGCCCCGGACGGGGCTCAGATGGGCAGCCGGCCGAGCACGTTCTGGACGACCAGCTGCACCACGATGATGGCCACCAGGAACGAGATGTCGATCATCCCGATCGGGGGGATCAGCCGGCGGAACGGCGCCAGCACCGGCTCGGTCACCGCGAACACGAAACGGCGCACCGGGTTCAGCGGCGACGTCGGATTGTAGGGGAACCAGCTGAGGATGGCCCGGCCGAAGAGGATCAGGACGTAGATCTCCCCCAGCACGTACAGCGGGTTGCCACCG
Source organism: Actinomycetes bacterium (assembly GCA_021816565.1). Next base: position 3,099 of record JAKAXN010000508.1, on the reverse strand, counting down.
CGGAAAGAGAAGAACACGTCAGTCGCGCCGGCGGCTCAGGACCGGTAGTTGCGTTCCTGCAGACGCCGTCGCTCCTCCGCGGAGACCTCCACGTTGGACGGCGTGAGCAGGAAGACCTGGTCGGCGACCTTGTCCATGCTGCCGGACAGGGCGTAGGTGACGCCGCTGCAGAAATCGATCATCCGCCGTGACAGTTCCCGGTCGTTGGCCTGCAGGTTGACGATCACCGGCTGGCCGTTCTTGAACCGGTCGCCGATCTCCTGGGCGTCGGCGAAGCGGCCGGGGGCCACCACATGGACCCGGGCGCCGTGCATCGGGGTGATGGGACGCACCACCGACGGGCGGGGCGTCACGGTCACACCGTTGCTCGGCTCGGGGACCTCCCGCGACATGTCCCGAGCCACCGGCCGCACGGCCGAGACCGCCGGTTCCGGCTCGCTGTAGCGCCGGGTCGGCCCGGGCGCGGGGGCGGGCTCTTCGTAGTCGTAGTCCTCGAACTCATCATCAGTGAGTCCCAAGTAGACCATCGCCTTTCTCAACATCCCTGAAGCCATAAGTCGCCTCCCGTTGCCGAAGCCTATCGTTGCACTGCCCGACGCTCGGGTCGGGGACCGAAGAGGATCCGCCCGAGTCGCAAGGTGGTGGCGCCCTCGGTGACAGCCACCTCGAAGTCGTCACTCATACCCATGGAGAGCTCCCGGAGCCCCATCCGGGCGGCCTGTCCGGCCAGCCACCGGAACGCGGCGCGAGCTGCCCCGGTGTCCCCGGCCGGACCCACCGCCATGAGCCCGCTCAGGTCGAGCGGCAGCCGGCGCACCCCGGCCACCAGGTCGTCCAGGCCCTCCGGGGGGCATCCCGGCCGGGCCGGGTCGCCCACCACGTTGACCTGGACCATGACCTCCGCCCCCGGGCGGGCGGCGGCCACCGCCTCCGCCGCAGCCGGGCGGTCGATGGCGTGCCAGGTGCTGACCAGCGGGGTCAGCCGGGGGACCTTGTTGCGCTGCACCGGCCCGAGGAAGTGCCACCTGGTCCCCGCCGGAGCCCCGGGGGCTTTCGACAGCAGCTCCTGGGCGTAGTTCTCCCCGACGTCGGCCAGGCCGGCCCGCCGGGCCGCATCGACCGCCTCGGGGCCGAATCCCTTGGTCACCGCCACGATCCTGATCCGGTCCGGGTCGCCGCCGCTGCGCTCCACCCGGCGGCGCACGTCTATCACCCGCTCGGCCACCGCCGACGCGTCGAGCGTCATGCCCGCCAGACGATCGTCGCCTGGCGCCGCTTGCTCTGCGCGGTCCGCCACGACCAGAAACCGTCGCTGCAGCCGGTGCAGGTACCGGCCTCCCCGACGAGCGAGGCCCCGGCGTTGTGCAGGGCGGCACGCACCCCGGCCGGCAGGTCGAGCGCCGGGGCCCCCGACCGGTCCCGGGCCCGCACCCTCGGGCCGAAGCGTGACTCCAGGGCGGCCAGCTCGTCCTCGCCGAACGTGTAGCAGCAGGGGTGGATGCACGGCCCCACCACGGCCTCGATACGGGTGGCCCCCAGCCGCCGCATGGACTGCACAGCCGCCTCGACCACGCCGGCCCTCAGGCCCTTCCAGCCAGCGTGGGCCACCCCGATCACCCCTTCGGGGCTGGCCAGCGCCACCGGCGCGCAATCGGCGGTGAGGACGGCCAGGACGGCACCGGCGCTCGAGGTGACAGCGGCGTCGGCGGCCTCGCCGGAGCCGGCACCGGGCCGCTCCACGGTCACCACCCGGGCGCCGTGGACCTGCTGCAGCACCGTCCACGGCAGGTCGACCACCGCCCGGCGGCGGCGCTCCACTGCAGCGCTGTCACCCGCCATGTCGCCCTGCGCCCAGCCGGTGCACAGGACCCTGGCCCCACCGGCCAGCGTCCACTCGTCCGGGTAACCCCCGGTCTCAGCCATAACCACCGTCGAGGAAGAAGTGGGCTACTTCAGGAAGTCGGGCACGTCGAAGTCGTCACCGACCATGCCCAATTCCTCGTCGTCGCGCAGCTCGCGCTCGGTGTCGAGCAGGCCGATGCCCCCGGCGGAGGCCGGCCGCTCGGCCGGCTCGGCGCTGTCCCAGCGGTCGAAGCCGGCGGCGATGACCGTGACACGCACCTCATCGCCCATGGAGTCGTCTATCACCTGGCCGAAGATGATGTTGGCGTCAGGGTGGGCCACGCCGTGGATGATCTCCGCCGCCTCGTTGACCTCGAACAGGCCGAGGTCGCTGCCACCGGCGATGTTCAACAGGATGCCGCGGGCCCCCTCGATCGACGCCTCGAGCAGCGGCGACGTGATGGCCAGCTTGGCCGCGGTGACAGCCCGGTTGTCACCCGACGCGGTGCCGATGCCCATGATGGCCGTGCCGGCGTTGCTCATGATCATCTTCACATCGGCGAAGTCGGTGTTGATCAGGCCCGGGGTGGTGATGAGATCGGTGATCCCCTGCACGCCCTGGAGCAGCACCTCGTCGGCCATCTTGAAGGCGTTGACCATCGAGGTCTTGTCGTTGGAGACGGTGAGCAGCCGGTCGTTCGGGATGACGATCAGGGTGTCGACCTTCTCCTTCAGGCGCTGGATGCCGGCCTCGGCCTGCACCGAGCGCCGCCGCCCCTCGAAGCCGAAGGGCCGGGTGACCACACCGATGGTCAGAGCGCCGAGCGACTTGGCGATCTCGGCCACCACTGGGGCTCCCCCGGTTCCGGTGCCGCCGCCCTTACCGGCGGTGATGAAGACCATGTCGGCGCCCTTGAGCACCTCCTCGATCTCCTCCCGGTGCTCCTCGGCGGCGGCCCGGCCGACCTCGGGGTCGCTGCCTGCGCCGAGGCCCCGGGTCAGCTGGCGCCCGATGTCGAGCTTCACGTCGGCATCGCTCATCAGGAGAGCCTGGGCGTCGGTGTTGACGGCGATGAACTCGACGCCCTTCAGCCCGGCATCGATCATGCGGTTGACCGCGTTCACTCCACCGCCGCCGATACCGACGACCTTTATGACGGCGATGTAGTTCTGGGCGGCACCAGCCATCGAGACCCTCCCGGGCGAAACGGAACCCGCCTCTTCGAGCACGGGCACCTACGAATGTTCACAAACGTT
>JAKAXN010000507.1 GCA_021816565.1 Actinomycetes bacterium | reverse complement strand
GCAGCGCACCGCTGGCGATGCGGAACAGCAGGCTGTAGCCGATCTGGCCGGCCGCGCCGGTTACAGCGACCCGTACTGGTGAAGCAGACATGCGATCTCAGCCTCCGTCGAAGAGATGTGCCGTGGGCGGCGGTGGGGGGACGGATGACGACGATAGGTCCGGTTCCGTCCGCCCGGCCAACCGGACGCGGCCCGACCGCCCGACCGCCCGGCCGGGCTGGCCGGACGGGGAGGCGGGTGTCAGGCGGTTCAGGCGCTGATGGTGGGCGGGGAGACCACCCCGAGGCGGTGGAGGTAGCTGAGCTTGCGCTCGACAGCCTGACGCCAGGCCAGCAGGTCCTGGTCGAAGCGGGCCCGGTCGCCGTCCTCGAAGGCGTGCTCGAGTTCGTCGAAGGCGGCGTCTTCGGCGTCGAGCAGCGCCCGGTAGCGGGTGAGGAATTGGTCGTCGATCACTTCCGACAGCATCACTTGGCCATACCTCCAGGTCGGCGTTGGCTGTCAAGTTAGCCTCCGGTCGGAGGCCGGGCCAGGGGTGTAACGGCCCCTGGCGGATCCGACGTGGGAGGCGGAGGAGAAGGTCAGCTCTCCGGCGGGAACGTGGTCTCCCGGCGGACAGCCTCCGGTACCGGATCCAGGCCCTGCAGCCTGGCGCTGAGGTCGGCCAGGCGGCCCGGGCTGCCGCCGACCCGGAGGCGGCCCTCCATGAGGGCCTTCTGGGTCGACAGCCGCCCCTGGGCTATGGCCATCGCGGTCGGCCAGTCCGAGGTCAGGCGCAGGTCCGGTCCGGGCCCTTCGCCCGGCACCGGCCAGACGATCCGGGCCTGCCCGTCGGCCACCTCCACCCGGTACGTCACCCGTCCCTCCGGCGTTCCCTCGACGACCTGCTCGAGCACCGCCAGCGCCGGACCGGCCGCCGCCTCCGCGCCGGCCGCCACCTCGGCGAACCATTCCGGGGACAGGTACCGGGCCATCAGGCCTGCCACCGCTTGGGCAGGATGGCCCGTTCCAGCCGGGTCTGGGCCAGGGCCTCCCGCTCGGCCCAGCGGTCCAGCGCTCCGTTCATCCGCTCCCGCAGGCCGGGCCGGGAGTCGGGCCGCGGATCGGCAGCCGCCGTGGTCGTGTCGAGTTCTTTCTTCCGGGTGAGGCCGGGCCTGGCCGCCCCGGACCGCTCGGGGTCCGCCGATCGGGCCCGCAACGGCCGCGACGCCGACGCCGGAGCGGTGCTGGCAGCGCCAGCCGCGGGTCGCCCGCTGGCCGCTGCGCCGGCCCTGCCGCTGCCCTTGCTGCTGGTGGTCCTGCTGCCGTTGGCCGCTGCGCCGGCCCTGCCGCTGCCCTTGCTGCTGGTGGTCCTGCTGGCGTTGGCCGCTGCGGCGGCCCTGCCGTTGGCCTTGCCGGGGTTGGCCTCGCCGTCGGCCGGGGCTTGGGCGTCGGCCGGCCCGGGCCGGCCAGGAGCTCCGGGCGCCGGGTCCGGCTCGCCGACCCGCCGGCGGACCTGGCTGGCCCGGGCGTTCATCCTGAGCAGGGCGCTGGCCGCCAGGCGCATCGGGCCCCGCCGGGCCGTGGCCAACTCCTCCAGGCGCTCGTCGGGATCCGACTCGAACACCGGGGACTCGAACCAGTCGTTGAAGCTGACGTCGCCCAGGGAGGGCTCCATCTCCTCGCCGGATCCGAGGACCCCGACGCCGGCCGGGACCGGCTGGGAGGTCCCGGCCCGCAGGGGACGGGTGGATGATGGCCGCCGGCCGCGTTTTTGATCTGTCATGGCGTCACCATTTTCGTTCGGTTGTGCAGCGTGGGGCGATCATGCCCCCTTCGCCGTACCTGGAGGATTCGCACCGGCGCCGGTCAACCCCTTTTTCCTGGTCCCGATCTTCGGGTTCAGTGGGCCACGACCGAGCTGTCGTAGCGGTTGGCCCGGCTGCCGCCGGGCCAGCGCACCCGCAATTCCACCGCCAGCGGGCCGGCCGGGCAGTCCCGCGGCACGCTGAAGTTCAACCGGCCCACCCGGGCGCACGAGTCGGCGTCGACGGTTCCGCCGTAGCGCCAGGTGCGGGTCCCGCCGGGCCAGTGGACGGTGGCGTCCACCCGGCAGTCCCGCAGGGCGACCCGCAGGTCGCTGACCACGTGCAGGTCCAGGGCGACCCGCTCGCCCGGCCGGTACGCCGGCGCCGGCCGGTCGGCCGTGACTATCACCGGGGCGCAGGCGTCGGCCACCGCCCGGTAGCCGGCCTTGGGCTCCCTCTCGTGGTCGAGCACGGCCCAGCTGACGGCCGGCTGGGCGTCGGCCAGCATGAAGAAGCAGAAACCGCCGGTGGGGCGGTACTTGAGCCGCCTCAGCGTCTCGATGTGGTGGCGCAGGACCGTCGCCTGGTACTCCTGGGTGGCCCGGCGCCACGAGTCGAAGCTGGCGTGGTCCCCCGGGGGGACCCGCTCGTCGAAGATCTCCGTCTGGAGGCAGTGGTGGGCCCGCAGCCGGTCCCAGTCCAGGTCCGGCCACCGTCGGGGTTCCATGAAGGCGGCCGACTCCGGCACGGCCTGGGCCCCGAACTCGGACACGAAGCGGGCCATGACCGGCAGGCGCGACAGCACCTTGGGGAAATCCCTCTCCTGGCCGTGGTACCACCCGAAATACAGGTGGCTGTCGGTCCCCCACGCCGGGTGGGGGACCACCCCCGAGTGGGCCACCACCGGGCGCGACCCGTCGGCCCGCTCCAGGGCCCGGCGGATGGACCGGTCCAGTCCGGTCTTGTTCCACGTCGGCAGCATCTGCCCGGCCGCTACGCGCGCCGCGGTGCGCGCCGTCACCGCCCCGCCGGGGGCCAGTTCCACCGCCACTGGCTCGTTGTGGCCGCACCACAGCGCAATGGACGGGTGGTGGCCGAGCAGCTCCACCGCCCGCCGGGCCTGGTTGACCGCCTGGCGGCGGACCTGGCCGTAGCCCCACTGCAGCGGCAGGTCCTGCCACAGCAGCACGCCCAGCCGGTCGGCGGCGTCGTAGAGCTCCGGCCGGCCTATGTGGGCGTGGACCCTCAGCAGGTCGAGACCGGCCTCGGCGGCCAGCTCCACGTCCCGGGCCACCTCCGCCGGTGAGGCCTCGGCCAGAGCCCGCCGGGTCGGCCCGTAGTTGGCTCCCTTGAGGAAGAGCCGCTCCCCGTTGACCGTGGCCACGAAGTTGCGGATCTTCACCTGGCGCAGGCCGGTGACGATCCGCATCCGGTCGCTCGGTTCGGGGCTGTCCGACCCCTCCACCTCCGCCTCGACGGTCACCTCGTGGAGCGGCTGGGGGCCCAGCGCCCGGGGCCACCACAGCTCCGGTCGCGGGACCGACACCCGCCAGCGCACGACGTTGGGGCCGGCCGCGAGAGCCTGCTCCTGGGTGTGCTCGGCCACCGCCTCACCGCCGGGATCGGCGCTCGGGCGGATGGTGGTGCACAGCCGGGCCGTCACCGGCTCGGGGCTGTCGAGGGTGGCCTCGAACTCCAGCACGGCCCGCTCCGAGCTGGCTTCCCGGCACAGGGTCTTGAGG
>JAKAXN010000506.1 GCA_021816565.1 Actinomycetes bacterium | reverse complement strand
GCAGGCCAGGCCGAAGTTGGCCCCCCAGGAGCTGGAGGCCCGAGCCCACTTGACCATCCCCTCGAGGGTGCCGGTCAGGAAGTTGTGCTGGAGGTTCTCAAGACCCATGTCGGTCTCCTATGACTGCTTCAACTGCGTCGGGGGAAGGCAAAACTGTTCTAGGCGCTGCGGGCCTGGCGGGCGGCCGGTGCGGCCCCGGGGCTGCGGTCGGGCGATTCGGGGGATCCCCCCTCGCTGCCGCCTAGCGGCCGCGGCGCCGGGCCGTCGATCAACTCCACCGGCCGGGGCACCCGGCGCACGGTGGCGGTGGTGCTGCGCGACAGCTGGACCGAGGCCCGCCCACCCCGCCGCTGGCGGGGACCCCAGTCGAGGGCGCCGTTGGACACGAGGTAGGCGAAGGCGATGAACACGACCACGGCGAACGCGGCCATCTCGGCCAGGCCGAAGGTGGACAGCTGGTGGTACATCACCGCCCAGGGATAGAGGAAGATCACCTCTATGTCGAAGATGATGAAGATCATGGCCACCAGGTAGAAGCGCACCGGGAAGCGGGCGGCCAGCCGGTAGCGGGGCGCGATACCCGACTCGTAGGGGCCTTCCTTCGCCGCGGTGGGCCGCTTGGGTCCGAGAAGCCGCGACGCGGCTGCCGATCCGCCGGCGAACAGCACGACCAGGACGAGCAGAAGGAGAATTGGCAGATACTGCTCCACGGATCGGATGCTACCGCCAGGGGGGCCGAGGCCCGCCAGTCGGAGCCCGACGGCCGCACCCCGGGAGCCGGGCGGCCGGCGGGCGCGCCGGCCAGAGTCGTAGTCCGGTAGGTCCGGTATCGTCGTCTGTCATGCGAGACCCGAAGCCGGTTGAGCCCCGCAGGTGTGACGTGCTGGTCGTCGGCGGGGGGCCGTCGGGGTCGGCGTGCGCGTATTGGCTGGCCAGCGCCGGCCACGACGTGGTGGTGGTGGAGAAGAAGAAGTACCCCCGGGAGAAGACCTGCGGCGACGGCCTGACCCCCCGGTCGGTCCGCCAGCTGGAGGACATGGGCCTGGCCGAGGAGCTGGCCGGTGCCGGGCACCGCTACAGCGGCCTGCGCTCCCACGGCTTCGGCAAGACGCTCGAGCTCCAGTGGCCCGGGCACCCCACCCTGCCCGGCTACGGCTACGTGATAACCCGCAAGGACCTCGACGCCCTGGTCGCCGAGCGGGCCGCCAAGGCGGGGGCCACGGTGTGGGACGGGACCGAGGCGGTGGAGCCCCTCACCGAGGGCGGCCTGGTGCGGGGCGCTCTGGTGAAGCCCAAGGACGGCGACGGCGCCCCGGTGGAGATCCGGGCCCGCTACACGGTCGTGGCCGACGGGGCCAACTCCCGCTTCGGTCGCAGCCTGGGCACCACCCGCAACCGGGCCTACCCGCTGGGGATGGCCATCCGCGGCTACTGGACCTCCCCCCGCCACGACGAACCGTGGATCGACAGCTGGCTCGACATCCGGGACAAGGCCGGCAACGTCCTGCCCGGTTACGGATGGATCTTCCCCGTCGGCGACGGCCGCATCAACGTGGGGGTGGGCCTGCTGTCCACCTTCAACCAGTGGAAGGCCGTCAACACCACCCACCTCCTGCAGAGCTTCGCCGAGTACGCCCCGGCCTCGTGGGACATCAGGCCCGAGACGTCCTGCGGGCCGGCCACCGGGGGTCGCCTGCCCATGGGGCTGTCGGTCGGACCCCACTCGGGACCGACGTGGCTGGTGGTGGGCGACGCCGGCGGGACCATCAACCCGTTCAACGGGGAGGGCATCGCCTACGCCTACGAGTCGGGCCGCTTCGCCGCCGACGCGGTCAACCTGGCCCTGGCCACCGGCGACGGGATGGCCCTGGCCACCTACGAGCAGCGGCTCAACGACGAGTACTCGCTGTACTACCGGGTGGCCCGGGCGTTCGTGCGGGTGATCGGCCATCCCGAGCTCATGAAGGTCCTGGTGACCACCGGCATGCGGTCCCGCAGCCTCATGGAGTGGGTGCTGCGCATCATGGCCAACATCCTGCGCCCCGACGAGCTGGGCCCGGCCGAGGCCGCCTACCGGGCCCTGGCGCGGCTGTCGCGCCTGGTACCCGAAGCGGCCTGACCGGCGGGCCGCCCCTCCCCGGGCCTCCTCAGGCGGCGGCCGCCCGGGCGGCCTCGCCGAAGGCCTCCACGGTGCGCTCGAAGTCCTCCTCGGTGTGGGCCAGGCTGGGGAACAGCACCTCGTAGGCGCCGGGGGCGATGGCCACCCCCCGGTCGAGCAGCCCGTGCATCAGACCCGGGTACAGGCCGGTGCCGGCAGAGCGGACGGCCCCGTCGTAGTCGGCCACGGGGGCGTCGGAGAAGAACACCCCGAGCAGCGGGCCGGCCACCGGCACCTGGAAGCCGGAGCCCAGCACCCCCGACAGCCCGGCCGCCAGGCGGCCCACCCGGGCCGCCAGCTCGGCGTAGGCCGCCCGGTCCATCAGCGACAACACGGCCAGGCCGGCCGCGGTGGCCAGCGGGTTCCCAGACAGGGTGCCGGCCTGGTAGACCGGTCCGACGGGGGCCAGCTGCTCCATGACGTCCCGGCGGCCACCGAAGGCGGCCAGGGGCAGGCCCCCGCCGATCACCTTCCCGAAGCACCACAGGTCCGGTCGCACGCCGAGGACCTCGGCGGCCCCGCCGTGGGCCAGGCGGAAGCCGGTGATCACCTCGTCGAAGATGAGCAGGGCCCCCACCCGGTCGCACTCGGCCCGTAGGCCCTCGAGGAAGCCGGGGCGGGGCGGCACCAGGCCCATGTTGGCGGCCACCGGCTCGACGATGACGCACGCCTCGTCGCCGGTCAGCTGCGGCACGGTGTTGTAGGGCAGCACCAGGGTGTCGGACACGGCGGCCCTGGTGACCCCGGCCGACGCCGGCAGGCCCAGCGTGGCCACCCCGCTGCCGCCGCCGGCCAGCAGCCCGTCGCTGTGGCCGTGGTAGCACCCGGCGAAGAGCACCACGCGGTCCCGGCCGGTCGCCCCCCGGGCCAGGCGGACCGCCGACATGGTCGCCTCCGTCCCGCTGTTGACCAGGCGCACCTCGTCGCAGCCGGCCACCCGCCGGGTGATCTCCTCGGCCAGCAGCACCTCCCGCTCGGTCGGCGCCCCGAAGGAGGTTCCCTGCCCGGCCGCATCCCTCACGGCCTCCACCACCTCGGGGTGGGCGTGGCCCAGGATCGACGCCCCGTAGGACTGGACGTAGTCGATGTAGCGGTTGCCGTCGACGTCCCAGACGTGGGCCCCCTCGCCGCGGGCCACGAAGTAGGGGGTGCCGCCCACCGAGCGGAAGGCCCGCACCGGGGAGTTGACCCCGCCGGGGATCAGGGTCCGGGCCCGGGCGAACAGCTCCTCGGAGCGGGTCATCTCAGCCATGCAGGAGCTCCGCCAGCTCGCCGGCCAGGTAGGTGAGGATCATGTCCGCGCCGGCCCGCTTGATGGCCAGGGTGTGCTCCAGGCCCACGGCTGCGCCGTCGATCCAGCCGCGCTCGGCCGCCGCTTTGATCA
>JAKAXN010000505.1 GCA_021816565.1 Actinomycetes bacterium | reverse complement strand
AGCCCCGCCTGGTCCTGGTGGTCGACGACGACGAGATGATCCGTAGGCTCGTCCGCGCCGTATTGGAAGCTGATGAGTTCGAGGTGGCCGAGGCCCGGGACGGAGCGACCGCGCTCGAACTGGCTTCGCAGGCCAAACCTTCGGTCGTGGTGCTCGACGTGATGATGCCGGGCCTCGACGGGGTGGAGGTGTGCCGTCGCCTCGAGCACGACAAGGTGAAGGTGGTCATCCTCACGGCGCGCGACGACCCCAAGCTGGAGGCCGAGGCCCGGCTGGCCGGGGCGGACGCGTTCATGACCAAGCCGTTCGCCCCGATGGAGCTGCTGGACCTGGTCGGGGAGTTGATGGCCGGGTGACTGTGGCAGCCGCCGGCGGGGCCGGGAGGCCGACATGATGAAGGAGTTCCCCGATCCGTGGCGGGAGCTGGGCGAGTTCATCCGTGAGCAGCGCTCGGTCGCCCGGCTGTCGGTTCGCCGCCTCTCGGACATGGCCGGGATCTCGAACCCCTACCTCAGCCAGATCGAGCGGGGCCTGCGCCGTCCGTCGGCGGAGATCCTCCAACAGATCGCCAAGGCCCTGCGCATATCGGCCGAGACCCTCTACGTCCGGGCCGGCATCCTCGACCCCCGGGAGGTGGGAGGCAGCCTGACCGAGGCCATCCTCGCCGATCCGGCTCTCACCGACGACCAGAAGCAGACCCTGCTGCGGATCTACCTGTCGTTCCGCCGCGAGAACGGCGTCGACCTCGACCAGGAGCCCCCGGTGCCGACAGCCGCCTCCCGGCCTGAGGGGACCGGCCGGCCCGGCGCTGCCACCGATCCCGCCCACGCCGACCGGCCCGGGGCCGCTCCCGACGGGACCGCCGCGGCTCCAGATGAGCCCGGGGCGGACGGCCGGTCGTCGGTCACCCCCGAAAAGGATCCCCTCTGATCCCGGTGGACCTCCTCGATAGCGTCGGGGACTGGGGGCAGGGGCCCGAACCGGTCCGCCGCCTGGCGGTGCTGTCCATGCACACCTCACCGCTGGCCCAGCCCGGCACCGGCGACGGCGGCGGGATGAACGTGTACGTCCGGGAGCTGGCCACGGCCCTGGCCCGGTCGGGGGTCGAGTGCGAGGTGTTCACCCGGGCAGAGGACCCGGCGCAGCCCCGGGTGGTGGCGGTGGAGCCGGGATTCCGGGTCCACCACGTGGCCGCCGGACCCCTGGCCCCCGTGGTCAAGGAGTCCCTGCCGGAGCTGGTCGACGACTGGACCGCCGGCGTGCGAGCCGAACTGCGCCGTCTCGAAGCCCAGGGTCGACCGGTCGCCGCCATCCACGCCAACTACTGGCTGTCGGGTGTGGCCGGTCACGCCCTGAAGCACGAGCTGGAGCTCCCCCTCCTCGTCACCTTCCACACCCTCGACCGGGTCAAGGCCGATGCCAGCCCGGAGGCCATCTCGGTGCTCGAGCCGGCCCGGCGGGCCCGGGCCGAGGCCGACATCGTCGGCTGCGCCGATGCGGTGCTGGCGTCGTGCCAGGTCGAGGCCGACCAGCTGGCTGATCTCTACGGGGCCGACCCCGACCGGATCGCCATGGTCGCCCCGGGGGTCGAGCACGCCTTCTTCACCCCCGGGGACCGCCGCCAGGCCCGCCGGGCCCTCGACCTGCCCGACAACGACCCGATCGTGCTCTTCGTCGGGCGCATCCAGCCCCTCAAGGGCCCGTCCGTGGCCGTGGAGGCTCTGGCCGGCATCCGCGGCGCCGGGGGCCGGGCGGCCGGCGCCCGGATCATCCTGATCGGCGGTCCGAGCGGCCCCCAGGGGCCGGCGGAGATGTCCGCCGTCCGCCGGGCCATCACCGCCCACCGGTTGGAGGGGGCGGTGCAGCTGCTGCCCCCGCAGCCGCACGAGATCCTCTCGACCTACTTCCGGGCGGCCGATGCGTGCGTCGTGCCGAGCCACTCCGAGTCGTTCGGGCTGGTGGCCCTGGAGGCCGCCGCCTGCGGCATCCCGGTGGTCGCCTCGGCGGTCGGCGGCCTGACCACCCTGGTCCACCACGGGAGCACCGGGTTCCTGGTGGAGGGGCGGGACCCGGCCGGCTACGCCGAGCCGCTGGCCGCGCTGCTCCGGGATCCGCAGGGAGCGGCCCGGATGGGCACCCGGGCGGCGGCCCGGGCCGGTGCCTACACCTGGCAGAGAGCCGCCGCCGACCTGTGGAGCCGGGTGGCGTACCTGGCCAGCTCCACCCTGGTGGCCTGCGGCTGAGCCGTCCGGCCGGCTGGCCGCGACCGGGCCCCGGCCCGGCACCCCGGGTGGGGCCCCTTGCCCACCCCTGACTCCACCGGTACTGTCGCCGGAGTCGGCCGTCCGGGCCGGTCTGAGCCGGCGAGTTCGCTCGGGGAAGTGCGAACGGACCGGCCGGGCCGCCCGGGCGGCGGCGTCAACCGCCCCGGGGCCCGCCCGGGGCGCTTCGCCTAGGGTCCACCCCATGGGCGAGCGAACCGACGACACCTTCGACCGGGCCGGCCACCTCCTCATCGTCGGGGGCGGCCGGATGGGCGAGGCCCTGGCCGGAGGCCTCCTGGGGCGGGGCTGGCCCGCCGACCGCCTGGCGGTGGTCGAGACGGCGCCGGGCCGCCGGGAGGAGCTGCTCCACAACCATCCGGGCCTCCGAGTCGAAGACACCGTCGAGGCGGCCGGCTCCCGGCTGGCCGCAGCCGGCCGATCCGGCGGCCCCGGCCCGGACTGGGCCGCAGTCGGCGCGGTGGTGGCGGTCAAGCCCCACGACGCGACCGAAGTGTGCGCCGGCCTCGCCGCCCTCGGTGTCGGGCGGGTGCTGTCCATCGCCGCCGGTGTCAGCCTGGCCGCGATGGAGGCCGTCATGGGCCGGGCGGCGGTGCTGCGGGCCATGCCCAACACCCCCGCCCTGGTGGGCGCCGGCGCCGCCGCCGTCTCCGCCGGGACCCGGGCCGGCCCCGACGACGTGGCCTGGGCCAGCGCCATCCTGGGGGCCATCGGCACGGTGGTGGAACTGCCGGAGACCTCGCTCGACGCCGTCACCGGCCTGTCGGGCTCGGGGCCGGCGTACGTGTTCCTGGTGGCCGAGGCCATGGTCGACGCCGGGGTGCTGGCCGGCCTGGCCCGGCCGGTGGCCCGCCAGCTGGCGGTGCAGACGCTGCTCGGCTCGGCCCGCCTCCTCGCCGAGACCGGGGAGGAGGCGTCGGCGCTGCGCGCTGCGGTCACCTCCCCGGGAGGCACCACGGCGGCCGGCCTGCGGGCCCTGGAGGCGGCCGGGGTGCGCTCCGCGTTCCTCGACGCGGTGATGGCCGCGGCCCAGCGGGCGCAGGAGCTGGGCCGGCCCCACTGACGGCCGGCGCCGGACCGGCGGCGGGCCCTCCGGCGCACGCCGCGGTTGGCGACCGCCGCCGGGTGACGTACCCTCGTAGGTCGGAGAAGGGTGGTGCACGCGTGCCTAAAAACGAGTCCGAATCCAGGTTCGTCACCGTCGCTGAGGTAGCCGGCCAGCTGCGTGTGTCCAACATGACGGTCTACCGGCTCATCCAGTCCGGGCAGCT